>NZ_DATCTO010000046.1 GCF_036567905.1 Candidatus Binatus sp. | reverse complement strand
TGAGCCCTGCACCCGGTATTAAGGCCGCGCTCCGTTGTCGCGCGCGGCCCCTGCCAACGGCTTAACACTGCGCTGCCATCGCCACGGCCAGGGGTGACCCGTGCACCCAGTGATAGACAGCGCATTGGCGGATTTGCGCTTGAACCTGACTCCGGCACGCGCAATGCTGAGGGTGAAAAATGAAAAAGCTGCATCATGGCGAGTAACGTTTCCCGCGAAAAACTTCTCTTCTACGCGGCCGCCGGCGCGCTCGGCGGCTTCGCCGCGTGGGGGCTGTCGGAGCCAATTCTCGGCATCCGCTGGGTTTATGGCCGCGATATCCTGTTCGGTGCGCTGATCGGCGCGCTGATCAGCGCGTTTCTCGCCTCGATCGAAACGCTCAGCGTGGGCCAGTTGCGCCAGGCGGTGCGCAGATTCGTGGTCGGCGGAGCGATCGGCGCGGCGGGCGGAGCGTTGGGATTGCTGGTGGGCGAATTTGCGTTCGACATACTGGGCGGTCTCAATGGCCGAATCCTGGGATGGGGCGTGCTCGGAATCGCGGTCGGACTCGGCGTTGGATCGGCGTCGGGATCGGCGGCGCGGCGGCGCAATGGCGCGATCGGCGGCGTGCTTGGCGGCGCGCTCGGCGGATTTTTTTACCAGAGCCTGACGAGCACGTTTCCGCAGGCGTTCGGACGCGCGATCGCGATCATCATCCTCGGCGCACTGATCGGATTCTTCATCGGACTGGTCGGCGAGTTGCTCAAGCGCGGCTGGCTGATGGTCGTGCGCAGCCAGAGCCGCAACGCGCGCGAGGGCCGCGAATATCCGCTGCTCAAGGGCGTGACGATTATCGGGCGCGCCGAAGAAAGCGACATCGGGCTGTTCGGCGATCAGACGGTGCTCGGCAATCATGCGATCATCCGGCGCGAGGGCAAGAATTTCATCATCAGTCCGACCGGCGGCCAGATATTCGTGAATCGACATCCGGTGGCGGGCCGCTACGCGCTCAAGAGCGGCGACCGGCTCGAGGTGGGAGGCACGCTGTTTCTCTTCCGCGAGCGGGCCCAAGTGGCGAATCGCTAAGAGGCGAAGCCAGATCGTGGGGAGCCAGCCGACCTTCGCAATCCGAATCGCGCTCCCGGTCATGATCGTTTTGAGCTTCACCTCGATCCTCTCGGGATGTGCGACCGTCGGCGGCGGTGCGCCCGCGCCCGCGACGACCTCGGTCCAGACGCTCGAGTACTACCCGTACCAGGTCAAGGGATACCAAAACAGTTATCCCAGGAAGGCCATCCTGATCCTGATGCCGGCCGATGCGCGCGAGGCGACCGGCGACAGCGCGCCGCTCAATGGCAATCCGGCGATCGGAGTCATCACCGATCAGTCCGGCAACATTACGCAACGCCTGTACAGCGCGCCGCTCGGCCCGATCCTGCAGCAGGCGATCGGGCGCTCGGCCGATGAGGCGGGTTTGAGCGCGTCGTCGTCCGCCGATGTCGCCTACCAGCCTGGCGTCAAGAACACCACCGGGTATGTGCTCGAGAGCAAGATTCGGCGATGCTGGGTAAAAAAGCACCGCGGCGTCAATGGCCAGTACGGTCCTGTCTGGCGGACTACAGCCGATTTGGCGCTCGACGTCTCGATCTACAAACCGCCGTTCAGTGTCCCGTTCTGGACCGGGAGCGCCAGCGATACCTACTACGACCCGCCGGTGGGCTCGTTCGGTCTCGGTTCCGAGGACGAAGCCGGTATTTACGACGAGCCGGGGCAGGTATTGTCGGTCGCGCTGACGCGCTCGGTGGCGGCGATCTTCCAGCGCCAGGACTTGCGCAATCTGATGCTCGAAGACGACATCAAATCCCGCTAGGCGCGCGGTTCGAGGCGCGGTCTTTGAACAATCGGTGGGGTTGGAATAGCCTAGGCAGAGCGCCGGATAGTCAAATGCCGAGGCGTGCGCGGGAAAATCCTCTGCCGGTTCCCGCCGCGTGACCGCAAATCCGGATCGCATCGTCATCTGCCAAGAGGAAGCACGATGGAAATCGGATTCGTTGGTCTCGGCAAAATGGGCATGAACATGGTCGAGCGGCTGCGGCGCGACAATCACCAGATTGTCGCCTTCGATCTCGACCAGGCGAAACTCAAAGAAGTTTCAACCTTCGGCGCCGACGGCGTCAATTCGCTCAAAGATCTGGTAGCCAGGCTCGCGCCGCCGCGGGGCGTGTGGGTGATGGTGCCGGCGGGCGATCCCACCGACAGCACGATTAACCAACTGGCCGAATTACTCGAACCTGGCGACGCGATCATCGACGGCGGCAACACCAACTTTCACGATGACGTTCGCCGCGCTGCCGTACTGGCCGGCATGAAGCTGCATCTGGTGGATGCCGGCACCAGCGGCGGCATCTGGGGACTCAAGCTTGGCTACTGCCTGATGATCGGCGGCGAGGCGGACATCTTCAGGCGCTACGAACCGATTTTCAAAACGCTGGCCCCGCCGGGCGGCTACGACCACGTCGGCGGCCATGGCGCAGGCCATTACGTGAAGATGGTCCACAACGGCATCGAGTACGGGCTGATGCAGGCGTACGCGGAGGGTTTCGAGGCGATGCACAAGTCGGAGTACAGGCTCGACTTGCCAAGGATCGCAAACCTGTGGCGACAGGGCAGCGTCGTGCGATCATGGCTGCTGGAGCTTACGGCCAACGCGCTGGAAAAAGATCCGGGCCTCAAGCAAATCAGGGGCTACGTCGAGGATTCGGGCGAGGGCCGCTGGGCGGTGCAGGACGCAATCGACAAGAACATCTCGATGCCGATAATCACCATGGTGCTGTTCGCGCGCTTTCGCTCGCGCGCTGACCAGGGCGAAGGCACCTTCGGCGAGAAATTGCTCGCCGCGCTGCGCGACGAGTTCGGCGGCCACGGCGTCGTCAAGGAATAGAGCGCGAGAGGGTTAAGCGATTTATGGCCGCGCCTGCAAACAGGACCGTCGATCTCGGTCATCCGGTCAAGGACCGCCATCACTACGATCCGTGCATCGTGGTGATCTTCGGCGGCGCCGGCGACTTGAGCCATCGCAAGTTGATTCCCGCGCTGTACAATCTCTCGCTCGACGGCGAATTGCCCGATAAGTTCGCGATCCTCGGTTTCTCGATGGAGGATCTCGACGACGAGAAGTATCGCGCGTTCGCGCTCAGCGGCATCGAAAAGTTCTCGCGCCGCCCGGTCGACAACGAACACTGGGCGAAGTTCGCCCCGCTGCTCCATTTCAATCGTGGCTCGTTCACCGAGGCCGCCGATTATCAGAACCTGCACAAGCGATGCGAGGCGCTCGACGCCGAGTTCGGCACCGAAGCCAATCGGGTCTTCTACTTTGCGATTCCGCCGGCTTTCATCGACACCTGTTCGGGGGGATTGACCGCCGCCAGAATGATTCATCGGCATGAGAAGGAGCATCCGTTCGCGCGCGTCGTGGTCGAAAAACCGATTGGCTCCGATCTCGCCAGCGCGTCGGAGATCAACGCCCAGCTCGCGCGCCATTTCGACGAAAGCCAGATTTTCAGAATCGACCATTACCTCGGCAAGGAAACCGTCGAAAACCTGATGGTGTTGCGCTTCGCCAACGCGATCCTCGAACCTATATGGACGGCGCGATTCGTTGACCATGTCCAGATAACCGTCGCCGAGGCCGAGGGCGTCGGCACGCGCGCCTCCTATTACGATCACGCCGGGGCGCTGCGCGACATGGTGCAGAGCCATCTGCTGCAAACGCTCTGCATGATTGCGACCGAGCCGCCCAACACCACCGGCGCCGAATCGATGCGCGACGCAAAGCTCGACGTACTGCGCGCGCTGCGCCCGCTCGGCGACGAGGATATCGAAAAATGGGTCGTGCGCGGCCAGTACGGCGAGGGACTGATCGGCGGCGCGGCGGTCAAGGCCTACCGCGCCGAGGAGCAGGTCGCGCCGGATTCGCAAATCGAGACGTTTGTCGCGCTGCGATGCTGGATCGATAACTGGCGATGGGCCGGCGTGCCGTTCTACCTGCGCACCGGCAAACGGATGCCCAAGCGCTCGAGCGAAATCGCGATCTACTTCAACAGCGTGCCCCGAATCCTGTATAACTCAAACCCGCGCGCTCCACTGGCGCCCAATATGCTGACCATCAGGATTCAACCCAACGAAGGCCTCGCGCTCCATATCATGTCCAAGGTGCCCGGCTCACAGACCCGCCTCCAGCAGGTCAAAGTCGATTTTCACTACGTGACTTCCACGCCGGAAGCGTACGAGACCCTGCTCAACGACGTGATCGTCGGCGATCAGACGCTCTTCATGCGGCGGGACACGGTCAATGAAGCGTGGAGGTTCGTGCAACCGATCCTGGATGCCTGGGCCCAGTCGCCCATGGATCCACCCATCTATGCTGCGGGCTCGTGGGGACCGCTCGAGGCCGCCCTGATGATCGCGGCCGACGGGCGCACCTGGCGAACGCTCTAGCAGGAGAACCCGATCAACCTGTGCAATTTGTCGGGAAGGGATTGCAGATGAGCAACGGCATCACTCTCACGCGTCATATCAAGGCCAAAAGCGCGACTGCGGTGCCGGTCGCGGACCTCGCTCTTATAATGAAACGCATCGAGTTCATCGCCACGCGCATCACGCGGGAGCTGGCGCTGGCGGGCCACGGCGGGCTGGGCTACACCGGCGAAACCAACGTGCACGGCGAAAAGGTCAAGAAGCTCGACGAGTGGGGCAACAAAGTTTTCCTCGAGGCATTCGAGCATGGATCTCCGGTATGTAGTCTCATCTCCGAGGAAATGGACGAGCCGCATCATTACTCATCCAATTGCCGCGAGAATAGCTACTGCGTACTCTACGATCCCATCGACGGCTCATCCAATACCGACGTAAACGGTTCGCTCGGCACCATCTTCGCCGTCAAGAAGCGCGCGCCCAGGCACGGGGCCGGAATCGACGACATCCTCGTCCCCGGGAGTCAGCAGGTCATCGCGGGTTACATCCTGTACGGGCCGGCCGCGCAGCTGGTGTATAGCGCCGGCGCCGGCGTCGATATCTTCACGCTCGATCGAACTCTCGGTGAGTTCATTCTCTGGAAAGAGAATGTGAAGATGCCGCCGCACGGGACTACCTATGCGGTCAATCAGGGCAACGTGGGGAAGTGGCACGACGGAGCGCGCAAGTTCGTCGCGCACATTACCAGCCGCAAAGACAAACGCACCAGCTACTCACTTCGATACTCAGGTGCATTCGCCGCCGATTTCCATCGATGCCTGCTCGAGGGCGGAATATTTATGTATCCCTCCGAGGTTGCCGAAGGCGGCAAGGCCAAGGGAAAACTGCGCCTGATGTACGAGCTTGCGCCGCTCTCGATGCTCGCGGAACAGGCCGGCGGCCGCGGTTCGACCGGCAAACAGCGAATTCTCGAGCTCGCCGCCACCGCGATCCACGAGCGGGATCCGATTTATATCGGCAGCGCCGAGGAAGTCGCGCTCGCCGAGTCGTTCCACGTCGAAGGCTAGAAGCGGATCGAGGTTCCTATGGATGGCCTCATCCTGGCCGGCGATGTCGGTGGAACCAAAACCCATCTCGGGCTCTTCAACCACTCCGCAGGAACACTCGAAATTGTGCGCGAGCGCCGCTACCCGACCTCGCAGTTCGACAGCCTGGAGGCGGCGTGCGCGGATTTCCTCGGCGCAGGCGCGGCGGTGAATGCCGTCTGCCTCGGCGTGCCGGGTCCAATAATCGACGGTCGCGCCCAGGCCGCCAACGTTGCATGGCAACTTTGCAGCGTCTCGCTGTCGCGCGCGCTAAACGGCGTCCCGGTTCGCTTGATTAACGATCTGACGGCGACGGCCTACGGCATGGTTCATCTGAAACCCGCCGAGTTTGCGGTTCTGCATCGCGCGGAAAATCCGCCCGAACACGGCAACATCGCGGTGCTCGCCGCGGGCACCGGTCTGGGCGAAGCGGCGCTGGTCCGGGAGGGCGACAAATATTATGCGGTCGCATCCGAAGGCGGGCACAGCGATTTCGCGCCGCACGGCGCGGAACAGATCGAGCTGCTCCGGTTCGTCGCGGGCGAATTCGGACACGCCAGTTGCGAGCGCGTCCTTTCGGGTCCGGGACTCTGGAACATCTATCGTTTTCTGAGGCGCGAGAGTCGGGCCGAAGAGCCCGCGTGGCTGAGCGGGCAAATCGCCGCGGGCGATCCTTCGGCTGCGGTAAGCGCGGCGGCGCTCAAGCGACGCGACCCGGTTTGCGTTCACGCGCTCACCATGTTTTGCGATATTTATGGTTCCGAGGCCGCCAACCTGGCGCTCAAAGTCCTGGCGCTGGGCGGTGTCTTTCTGGGCGGAGGGATCGCGCCGAAAATTTTGCCGATGCTCACCGATGGTGCGTTCGTGCGAGGGTTCTTGTCCAAAGGGCGGCTGAACGAGATCCTGAAACGGATCGAAGTCCGCGTATCGCTCAATCCAGCCGCCGGCCTGCTTGGCGCGGCCCACTATGCCGCCGCGATGTTGTGATATAGGAATGCAAACTGCAATGACACTCCAGACGGGAGACAGAGGTATATGACCAAGCGCGTTCGAGAGATTCTTGGCTATTACGACTGCGAAAACGCCGGCGTGCGCAGCAACCTGGCGCGGATGCTCAACCACGGCAAGCTCGCGGGCACCGGCAAATTCGTAATCCTGCCCGTGGACCAGGGCTTCGAGCATGGCCCGGCGCGAAGCTTCGCGGTCAATCCGCCCGCCTATGACCCGCGCTATCACTTTCAGCTCGCCATCGATGCGGGCTGCAACGCATACGCGGCGCCGCTGGGATTTCTCGAGGCGGGCGCGGCCGAGTACGCCGGCGAGATTCCGCTCATCCTGAAGGCCAACAATCACGACGTTCTCAACGAGGAAAAAGATCCCGCGCTGGCCGTGACCGCCAGCGTCAAGGACGCTCTGCGGCTGGGATGCGCGGCGATCGGACTTACGATCTACCCGGGCTCGACCCAGGAGAAGTCGATGTACCAGGAGGCGCGCGAAATCGGCGAAGAGGCCAAGGCCAATGGACTGCCGCTGGTCCTGTGGTCGTATCCGCGCGGCTCCGGTGTCAGCAAGCAGGGCGAGACCGCGCTCGACGTGGTCGCGTACGCGGCGCAAATCGCGGCGCAGCTCGGTGCGAACATGATCAAGGTCAAGCCGCCCACCGCTTTTATCGAACTGGCCGAGGCCAAAAAAGTGTACGACGCCAACAAGGTTCCGCTCGAGCCGTTCTCGGCGCGCATCAAGCACGTCATGCAGTCGGCCTTCGACGGCCGGCGCATCGTGATTTTCTCGGGCGGCGCCAAGGAAACCGACGACTCGTTGCTGAACACCGTCCGCGGGATCCACGCCGGCGGCGGTTACGGCTCGATCATCGGCCGCAACAGCTTTCAGCGTCCGAAACCCGAAGCGATCGCGCTGCTCGGCAAGGTCATCGACATTTACAAAAGTTGATCAGGCATCCGTCCAGGCGCATGACGGTGCCAGTGAAAAAAGTGAAAAAGTGAAATACAGCGAGTACCAGCATCTCCTGTTCGAGCGCCGCGACGACGGCGTCCTGCTCATCACGATCAATCGTCCCGAGGTGCTCAACGCCACCAACAGCCGCCTCCATTGGGAGTTGAGCCGCGTGTGGCTCGACGTTGCCGACGACGACGAAACCAATGTCGTGGTGATCACCGGCGCCGGGCGCGCGTTTTCAGCGGGCGGCGACCTCGACATGATTGCGCAGATGACGGCGAGCGCGGCCAACGTAGGCAAGGCCTGGAAGGAAGCCGGCGACATCGTTTACAACATGATCAATCTCGACAAGCCAATCATCTCCGCGATCAACGGCGTCGCCGTCGGCGCGGGATTGGCGGTCGCGTTCATGGCGGATATCAGCATCGCGTCGGAGGCGATGCGCATCACCGACGGACATTTGCGCCTCGGCGTCGCGGCCGGAGATCATGCGGTGATCATCTGGCCGCTGCTGTGCGGCATGGCCAAGGCGAAGTACTACCTGATGACGGCGGAATTCATCGACGGCAAGGAGGCCGAGCGCATCGGGCTGGTGAGCCTGTGCGTTCCCGCCGACAAGCTGATGGACAAGGCGATGGAAGTCGCGCGCAAGCTCGCGCGCGGCCCGCAACAGGCGGTGAGATTCACCAAACGCTCGCTCAACAATTGGCTGCGCGTTGCAGGCCCGGCGTTCGACGCATCGCTGGCGCTCGAGATGATGGGATTTTTCGGCGCCGATTTGAGCGAGGGCGTCGCCGCCTTGCAGGAAAAACGCCAACCGTCCTTCCCGGGCTTCGCCAAGCCCAAGGGCTAACCCGTCGGGAGGGAGATTCCGCGCCTCTTTTGATGCGCCTTAGATTTTGAAATACTGTGCATCGTTTGAAACGACCCTAACCTGAGCGGGGAAGAAAATGCTGATAAGGAAATTTGCGCTCGTGGCGGCCTCGGCGATGCTCGTGACGACCGTCGCGTTTGCGACGAATGCACGGCCCGCATTCGCCAGCAAGGTCGATTGCGACGCCGTGATGAACGAGGTCAACAGCGGCAAGCATAACAAGGATATCGCCGCCGACCTCAAAATCTCGACCTCAAGCGTCTATCGCTGCAAGCGGAAGGCGAAGCTCGCGGCCAAGGCCGCTACCAAGTCGTCGGTACAGGCCAGGAGCGGCAAAGAGGTACCGGCGGCGCCCGCGGCGGCAGCTTCCGCAACGACCAAGTAGGAATTTGCGCCTCGATGCGTCGCGGGCCGTCATGGCTCGCGATGCGTCGGCTGCATCCTCCGCGCGAATCGACGACGGCTTAGTCGATGCCGAAATGCGAACTGTGCGAGTTGCGTGATTACACGCAGCGCTACGCCGACTTCGTTCACCCGTTCAAATTTACGATTCTTGATTGCGATTCGTGCGACACTCCCATGGCCGTCCTGGGAGAGCATCGCGCCGTGCCCACCGACCAGGAGCGCGAATTCATGATCGAGGCGCTGTCACTGGTCGCGCGCGCGAAGTACGGCGCCGATAAATTCGGCATCGACGCCGTGATGCGCCAGATTCCCGATCACTGCCACATGCATGCCCGCCCAATTCGCCGCTGGCAATATTAGCTGCTGCGCCACCCCGTTTTCGATCGCCAGACATATTACGGCCCGGTTTCGTGAGTTTTACCTATTTGGTAAGCGCCGCATCTTGTGCTATATGCGCGCCGTTACGCGCGTTGCTTGGGGAAGCGCGTCGCCGGCGGGAGAAGGCCCTGAGGGGGGGCGCTCCGGCTGGTTCCCTTCAGGAGGTATGGGGGAAAATGGCTAACGGGACGGTTAAGTGGTTCAGCCCGAAGAAGGGCTACGGCTTCATCACGATGGAGGACGGGCAGGAAGTGTTCGTTCATTATAGCGCCATCGATGGAGCAGGTTTCCGCTCGCTCGAGCAGGGGGAGCGCGTCGAGTTCGAGGTCGCGCAAGGGCCCAAGGGATTGCAGGCCTCAAACGTCAACAAGGGATAGGGCGCGCGCGAGGAGATCTCGGGGATAAGGGGGGACGGTTCGACCGCCGATGTCCCGGCGCACGACGCGTGCGAGCCGTTGCGGCGGCATGCGACCGAGGCGGTCCCGCTGATCAAGCGGGCCGGCCCCTGGTCAGACTAGTTCGATCGGGTGTTCGCGGCGAGGCGTGACGCGGCCGACGATCGCGGCGTCGCGATGCCCGCAATTGTGAAGCTCCGCGAGCAGGGCAAGGGACTGCTGGTCGGGGATCGCGATCAGCAATCCGCCCGAGGTCTGCGGATCGAAGGCAATCGCCGCGATCTCGTCGGAAACTTCGTCGGAGATGCGGACGCTTGGCGCGTAGTACTCGCGATTGCGTTGGCCGCCGCCGGGAATCATTCCGGCGCGGCATTGCTCGAGCACTCCGGGCAGCAGCGGCAAGTCGGATTCCTCGAACACGATCGTAACGGCGCTACCCTCGGCCATCTTCAGCGCATGACCGACGAGACCGAATCCCATGATGGCGGTGGCGGCGTGTACGTCGTACTTAAGCATCGCGGAGGCGGCCGCGGCGTTGAGCTGCGTCATCGAGCGGACCGCAGCCTGGTATGGTTCGTCGGTCAGGTGGTCGCGCTTGAATGCGGTCATCAGGATTCCCGTGCCGAGCGCCTTGGTGAGCACGAGCGCGTCGCCGGCTCGCGCGCCGACATTGCGCACGATTCGGTGCGGATCGATCACTCCCGTGACAGCCATCCCGAATTTCACTTCTTCGTTTTCGTTGGCGACGGTGTGGCCGCCAACGATTACGACGCCGGCCTCGCGGGCCTTCTCGGCAGCACCGCGCAGAATTTCAGCGAGCATCTCGTTGGGCAATCCGGTTTGAGGCCAGCATACGATGTTCAGCGCGGTACGCGGCAAGCCGCCCATCGCATAGACGCCCGAGAGCGCGCCCGCGGCGGAGATCTGTCCGTAGGTGAAAGGGTCGTCCACCACCGGCGTGAAAAAATCGATGGTGTTCACGATCGCGAGATCGTCGGAAAGACGCAGCACTCCAGCGTCGTCGCCGGTGGAGATTCCGACGAGCAAATCAGGGTGGCTCGGCAAATCGAGCCGCGCGAGGACTGCGGAGAGGTCCGCCGGACCGAGCTTACCGGCGCAATCCGCAGCCGTGCACCGCGCAGTCAGGCGGATGAGGCCGCCCTGCGAGGGATTGTTGTCCTTTGGTTTGGACATCGCGGCTATTGTCGCGCATCGGGGAGTTCAGGAGAAAGGGATTCAGTGGAAAAGATCCGGGGTCTCTCGGCTGCGCTCGGGATGGCGGAAAAAAGAGAGGCGGTTGCTACATCTGCTTGGTGTACATCGCCATGTCGAAGTAATCGCGCCATGCGCTGATTTTGGCGCCGCTGACCTCGAACACGCCTGCGACCGGCAGCGAAATCGTCTTGCCGCCGCCCAGGTCGAAGACGTCGACGCGCTCGTTGAAGACGACGTTGCCGGCGCTGGCGCTGTTCAGCACTTTGAAATGAAGCGACTTGGCCATCGGCAGAAAGGTGTTGATGGCGGCGCGGATGGCGTCCTTGCCGCGGGCCGGTTCGAACGGGATGTTGTGGTAGACGGCGTCGTCGGTGAAGAAGCCGAGCAGTTCGTCGATATTCTTGCGCGCCCACGCGTTGCAGAATTCGGTCACGACTTTTTCAGCATCGTTAGCCATAGCGATGTCTCTCCTGGCGCAAGCGCCTATTCGTTGTCGAGATAAAAACGGTCCTCGTCCTTGTTATAGCCGAACAGCTCGGCGAAACGCCCCCAGTTCACCATCGTAATGAACTGGCGCTCGGGCTTTTCGCTCGGCAGCAGCATCGCGAGGTGGCTGAGCACGATCTCCTTGGTAACGGACTTGTCCTCCTGGCCATGCAGGAGGCGGATGAAGTAGCTGAAGAGGCTGTGTTGCTTCAACTGCCCGCGCACGAGCAACTTGCGTTCGTTGACTTTCGCGTCGATGATTTGTTTTCCCAGCGGCTCGAGCACCACGTCGCCGGCCGGAGTTGAAACGAAGCCGAGGATTTCCGCGGCCTTCATCACCTGGAGCAGATCGCCGAATTTGAAATTGAGATCGCGCGCTATTTTGTAACCGTCCTCGCGCCCGCCGCGATCCTCGAGCAATTCGAGCAAGCCGAAGACCAGACTCAGCGCGCAATCTGGAAGCGGATATATGGACGCAGGAGCCATCAGCCGCGCTCCTCGATCAGCGAGAAGACCTTGTCGGTCAGGGCGTTGAAAGCTTCAGTGCGGCGGTCGCGCGGTCTTGGCAATTCGACTTTGAGATCCTTCACGATACGTCCGGGGCTCGAGGACATCACGATGACGCGATCGGCGAGTTCGATTGCCTCCTCGATGATGTGGGTAACGAGCACGATATTTTTTACCGGCATGTCGGGCGCCTGCCAGATTTCGAGCATTTCCTCGCGCAGCGTGATCGCGGTCAGGGCATCCAGCGCGGAAAACGGCTCATCCATCAGCAGCACCTTGGGCTCCACCGCCAGCGCGCGGGCGAAACCGACGCGCTGCTTCATTCCGCCCGAGAGCTCGCGCGGGTAGGCCTCCTCGAAGCCGTCGAGTCCCACCTTGTCGATATAGATTCCGGCGCGCTTTTCGCGCTCGGCCAGCGGCAATCCCTGCGCTTCGAGGCCGAGTTCGACGTTGGCTTTGACCGACAGCCATGGCAGCAGCGCAAACGATTGGAACACGAGGGCGCATTCGAGATTAATCCCATCGATCTGGCGGCCGCGGTACAACACCTGTCCGGAAGTCATCGGCACGATACCGTTGATGATGCGCAGCAGCGTTGACTTGCCGCATCCCGAGGGCCCGACGATCGCCACGAACTCGCCCTCATCCACGTTGAAGCTGACGTCGTCGAGCACCTGCAACGTGCCCTTGGCGTGCGCGAAATTTTTCGAGATGTGTTTGAGCTCAAGCAGGGCCATGGGTCAGATGAGTCCGAATCGCACATAGTCAGGGACGTGTCAGTAGTCCAGCCGGTATCGCTCCGTGGCCAGGTTGTACAACGGCCGCCACATTAGCCGGTTCAACAGTAGCACCACCAGTATCATTGATAGCAGGCTCAGCAGGATCATCACGCCGTTGCCGGTCTTATAGGTGGCGGCGTCCAGCAGCGCGCCGATTCCGGTCACCTGGTAGGTCTGGTTTTTGTAAACGAAGTACTCCGACAGGATGAGCGCGTTCCATCCTCCGCCCCACGCGGTGATGCTGCCGGTGATCAGCGACGGCATCACCGCGGGAAGAATCAGCTTGCGCCAGCGCGCGTAGCGGGATAGCCCGAACGCGCGCGCGGCTTCCTTCAAGTCCTCGGGCACCTGGTTTACGCCCGCGAGCAGGTTGAAGAGCAGATACCATTGCATCCCGGTCAGGATGAGCAGGATCGAAGCGAGATTCATCCCGCCGGTGATCTGGATGACGAAGATGACGATGACCGGAAACAGCGCCGTCGCGGGCATCGAGCCGACAATTTCCGCAATCGGCGAGAGGATTCGGTTGAAGCGCGGACTCTCGCTGGCGGCCAACGCGCACGGCACCGTCCATGCCAGCGAGATCGCGTAGGCGACCGTCATCCGAATTGTGGAGGCGAGGATTGCGGCCGGGATCTGCTTCGCGTCCGACGGCCACGGCTGCGAGAGCGTTCTGATCAAGGCGAAAAAGCCACGCCCCAACGCCCACAAGGTGAAGATCACGATCGCGCCGATCACCAGCGTACGCACGATCTGGCCCGCGCGCCTGCTTTGTTCCGGCGAGAGTTGCGGACCGCGCGGCATCGCGTTTAGCGCGGTCGCGATCAGCCTCATCGGAGGCAGCAGGATCGAGCGCAGCGCACGCGTGATGGCGGGGCCAACGCCCGACAGCGCGTCGAACATCCCCAGCGATTGCGCGGCGCCCGACGACGCCGCAAATTCGTAGCGAAACTTCTCCGCCCACGCCGACAGCGGCTGCCACACGATCATGTCCATCAACACGATGATCGCGAGCAAGGTGAGAAGTCCCGCAACGAGATCGAAGTTGCGTCCATTTTCAGCGGCCTCCCACAGAAAACTGCCCAGCCCCGGCAGCCGGTAGCTGGCGGGACCGACTGTGATGATTTCGCACGCGATCAGGAAGTACCATCCCGCGACCCAGGACAGAATCGAGTTGTACACCAGCTTCGGCACGCTGGCCGGCATCAGCAGACGCTTGAACCTGAGCCAGCCGCGCGCGCCGAACGACTCGAGCGCGTCGCGCGAGTCGTCGGGAATCGTTTTGACGGCCTCGTAAACGCCCAGCGCCATGTTCCACGCCTGGCTGGTGAAGATGAGAAAGACGGCGGCCATCTCGACCCCGAGCCGGCTGCCGTGCGCGAGCGCGACGAAGAAATAAACCGCGGCGGGGAAAAAACCCACCACCGGTACCGACTGCGCGATGTCGATGGCGGGAATCAGGATGCGCTCGTACAGCCCGCCGCGCGCCGCCGCCATTCCGTAAATGATCGAGAAAAGCAGCGCGATGATGTACGCGGCGAGCATCCGGTAAAACGAGCAGAACGCGTAATATGGAAGATGTTCGATCGAGACGGGGACATTGTGCGCGATGAGATGCTGGGCGTGGCTGCGATACGCAAAGAACAGGGCGATGATCGCGGCAAGCGCGATGAACGCGAGCGATCCATTGATCAAACGGCGCGTATTTATTTCGAGCTTGAACATTTTCGCGCGAACCGAAACTCTCAGCATAGCCGCGCCGGCGCTGCGCTCAAGCGCAAAATACATTTCGGACGCATTAATTTTCGGCGCGCCGGCATTGACAACGCGCAATCCACGCAATAGCGAAATCGAAAGAGCGGAAAATAATAATGGCGGGCGCGGATAGAATTCCAGACGACCAGTGGCGGCTGGACGATGAATCCAGCGAGCGCGCCGAGCACGAGCCTCGGCTCGTGCCGCTGACGACGGAGACCGCCGTCAACCTGAGCCACCAACGGCTCACGCGAGCGGTTTACGTCGTCACGGCGGAGCATCTTGGATGGTACCTGATCGCCGTCTATGCGCTCGTCACGCGCGCGATTGCTCTAGGAGTGCGTCCTCTAGATGCAGTGCAGGCGCGCGATGCGCTTGCGGCGCTCGCGCTGGCCACGCACGGCCGCGCCGCGCTCGCCGCGGGCGCCGGTCTTCACGCCTCGTGGGTCGCGATACTCCAGGCTTGGATCTTCGCGGCGGTCGGCGCGACGGACGCCACCTCGCGAATTGTCGTGTGGCTATGCGGTCTGCTGATGGTCGCGAGCGGATTTGCGATGCGTCCGTTCATCGGGCGCGCGGGAGCGCTTGCCTTCGCCGCCTTGATCGCGATTTCGCCGAGCGTGACTTATTTTTCGCGCGGCGGCTCGACGGCGATTGCGTCGATGGCGTTCGTGATGATCGCGATCGCAATCGCGGAGAGTATGCGCCGGCAACCGGGCCTGGTGCGTGCGGCGGGATTGGGCGTCGCGATCGCGCTGTGGCTCTCAGCGGATCCGATTGGCTACGCGACGGCTGCGGCGATGATCGTATCGCTGATTCTCGTCGGCGCGGGCGGCGCTGTGCGGATCGATCATCGGCGCTTGCGCTTGCGTGTATGGTGGGAGCGGCGTCGCGCGGTCGTGATCGTCTGCGCGATCGTCGCCGCCGGCCTGTGGATCTTCCTGACGACAGCTTTTTTTTCCCGATCTCTCGCGACAGTACTCGAATACGACTTGCGCGCCGCATTTGTCCGGCCGTCGATTGCCACCGGCCGCTTCGTTCTCAGGTTGCTGCCGATTTTGGCGATCTACGAATTCATTATCCTGATTCTCGCGATCGCCGGTGCATTCGCGATCGTCTCACGACGTATCGCCGGCCGCTTTGCGGCGTGGTCAGTGGTGTGGACGATCGTCAGCCTGGTGATGCTTGCGACGGTGGGAGCAAATCGATCTGACGCAGTATTGGCAATTCTCCTGCCGTTGATTATTCTCGCTGCCTGCGGATTGGATTGGATGCATCGGTCGGAGCGATGGAACTCGATTCGTTATGCGATTGCGGCGGGCGTCGCGCTCACGCTCTACGTTCAGTTCGCCGTCAATTTCGTCCATCCGGCGCCCGACACGAGCGAGGCGCCGTGGCGTCGGCACGCGCTGTTGTTCTGGTCCGAGCCGGCGACATCGATTCAGACGGTCAGGGAATGTCGGCGGGCGAGAAATGTGGTTTCGCCGGCCGGCGCGAGCGCGATGATCCCTGACGACCACGAAACGCCGCAGGTGCGATGGTATCTGCGCGATTTTGCGCTGACGGATTCGCCCGCGGCCGCGAACATCGTCGTGACAATCGGCAAGACGCAAAGCGGCGCGCTCGCGGGCAACCCTGACGCATCGCAGTTTGGATTCGAGGAGTGGTGGACGCCGGATTTCGGCGCACTGACGATGCCCGGCGCGATCCGTTATTTGCTCGCGCAACGGGCGTGGAGCGACGTCGAGATACGCGACCTCGGGATCGCGATAGCGCGGCCCGACAGCACGCCGTTGCGCTGACTTCGTGATTTCTTCGCCCTATCGATTCTCGCGCGGGGTGTGGCCCAGATTTGCGCGCGGCCCGAAGCTTTGCGATAAACTGCACAGACCACGCATCGCGCCGCGCAATTTCCCGTTCCCGTTGCCCGCGCGTACTCGGACCCCGTCTAAGTCAAGGAGCACCAATGGACTCTGTGGCGAAATTTCTCCAATCCTGGCAACTTCATCCTATCGTCGATCATTTCACGATCGGGCTGCTGATCGTCGCCGTGCTGATCGATCTCGTGGCGAGCGCCGCGCCGACTCGCATCTGGCTTCGGTACACCGCGCTGTTGCTGATGATCCTCGGCGCGCTCGCGGCCGGAGCCTCCTTTTTCACCGGTGGTATGGAAGCCGACCGCATCTGGAACGCGCTGGGCCAACCCGCTAGGGACGTCCTCAAGCGACACGATGATCTCGGCCTGTACCTCGCGATTACCTTCGGCATCCTCGCCGTGTGGCGCATCCTGATTCAGGGGTTCGGCTTCATGGCGGGATCGCGCGCGATCTATCTTATCGTCGCCTTCGTGGCGATTGTTGTATTGGGTTACCAGGGGCATCTCGGCGGCGTGCTCGTGTACGATTACGGCGCAGGCACGGCGCTGATGGCGGCCGCTCCGGTTCCGTCGGAAGCCGCGAGTCCTTCGCCGGCGCCCAGTTCGTCGGGAGCGATTCCGATGGTGTCCGTGCCGACCCCGCTGCCGACATCGACCGCCCCGCTGCCGACGTCGAGCGCGCCGCCGGCGATTCCCACAGCGTCAGCATCCGAACCGATGGATTCGCCAAAGCCGGCCAACACGCCGGCCTTGAGCCCGACCGCTCAGCCCTCGGCCGCGCCGAGCGATGGGGTAAGGATGTGATCGAGTCGAAGCAAGTAGAAGGAGCGAGATGGCGCGGCGAATGATTGGCAAGGTCAGCGCGCTCGCGCGCTACCCGGTTAAGTCGATGCTCGGTGAGCAGCTCGACGAGCTTCTTATCACCGAGCGCGGCGCGGCCGGCGATCGCGCGTATGCGCTCAGAGAGCTGGCGACGCGGCAGATCGCCAGCGCGAAGAAGTTCCCGCGGCTATTCGAATTTCGGGCGACCTGCGACTGCGCGCCCGCGTCGGCCAGCGTCCCGCCGGTGACAATCGAGTTGCCCGGCGGGCGGATGATTCACGCCGAGGACGCAGACGCATCCGAACTGATTTCCGCGGCGCTCGGCCGGAGAGTAAGCCTCGAGCGCGCCACCACCGCGCGCGGCGAGCTCGCCGGAATCGACCCGGCGACCCTTTTCGCCGACGTGCCGGTCGAGAAAGTCTTTCCCGGGCTTACCGCCGCCACGCTGCCCGGCTATTTCGCACTCGAGAAGGAAAGTTTTTTCGACACCGCGGTTATGCACGTGATCGCCAGTGGCACGCTGCGGCATATGGCGAAACTCGCCGCGCCCGGTTCGGTTTTCGACCCGCGCCGCTTCCGTCCGACGATTTTCGTCGACACCGGCGAGCGCGACGACGCGTTCATCGAGGACGAGTGGATCGGCGGTACGCTCGAAGTCGGCGACAGCGTGAAGATTGTCGCGATGCAGCCTGCGCTGCGCTGCGTGATGACGACGCATCCGCAGGAAGACCTCCCGCGCGACTACACGATCCTGCGCACGGCCGCGTTTCACCATCGCGCCAACGTCGGCGTGTTCGCGTCGATTGGTGCGGCGGGCCGGGTTCGCGTCGGCGATCCGGTGTACCTGGAACAATAATTCTCCTGACAACGGTTGTCGCGTTGTGGAAACAACGCCGCGTGGCCTCTTGCGAGATCCGATCCGCGGGGCAGACGATAGTGCTGTGGCGCGGCCTCGAGTCGCGCCGCGTCGATGCCAGCTTCTCGTGAAATCATAACCTCGGAGCGCGCCGCCGGCCGAATCGCCGCCGCCCGCGCATGGTTGGAGTCGCAGCCATCGGCCCGCGAAGTTCTCGTGATCGCGTCGGTCAAGGAGGCCGCCGACGACCTGGTGCGCGCGTTCGCGGTTTCGCGCGGCGCGATGCTCGGGGTGCATCGCTTGACCCTGAACCGGCTGGTCGGGTTGCTCGCCGCCGAGGAGCTGGCGGATGCCGATCTCGCGCCCGCGGACGGACTCGCGGCCGAGGCGGTCGCAGCGCGCGCGGTCTTCCGCCTGGCGCCGTCGGGCGCGCTTGCGCATTTCGAACCGGTGTTGAATCGTCCCGGTTTTTCACGCGCGCTCGCGGGGACGCTGATCGAGCTTCGATGGAACGACATCGCCGTTGACGAGTTGCGCGCGCTCGGCGGCGCGGGCGAGGCGATTGCCGCGACGCTGACGCAATTCGACGCTGAGTTGGCCGATGCCAAACTGATCGATCGCGCCGGGATGCTGAAAGTCGCGACTCGCGCGGTGCTCGCGAGTCAGCCGCCGCGCTTCGTTGGACTGCCGGTTCTGCTGCTCGATCCATCTGTGGACAGCGCGCTCGACCGCGACTTTATCGCGGCCCTTGCCGCGCGTTCGCCGTCAATTCTGGCGACGATTCCCGCCGGCGACGCGCCCGTTCGAATGCTCCTTGAAGATGCGCTCGGCGTGCGCGCAACCGCATTGTCGCCGCCGGCGAACGAAAGCATCGCGCCCTCGCTCGAGCGTCTGCAGGCGCATTTGTTCGCCGGCAGCGCACCGCCCGAGCGCGACGTGGACGAAACCGTGACGGTGGTTTCCGCCCCGGGCGAGATGCACGAGTGTGTCGAGATCGCGCGCCGAATCGCCGCCGAGGCGAGGCGCGGCGTGCCGTTCGATCGGGTCGCCGTGCTGCTGCATGACCCGGTCCGCTACGCGCCGTACTTGCAGGAAGCGCTCGCCCGCGCGGGCATCCCGGCTTACTTCGCGCGAGGCACGCGGCGGCCTGAGCCGGGAGGGCGCGCCCTGCTCGCGCTGCTTGCGTGCGCCGCGGAAAATCTTTCGGCGCGCCGCTTCGCGGAATATCTCTCGCTGGCGCAGGTGCCCGACCCCGATCGCCCGCGTGAGGATGAGCCGCCGATCAGTGCGGACGCGGAACTCGCGCCGGTGCCGCTGGAGTCGGATCTCGAAGTCGAAGGCAATGCCACTTTAGTTGACGATATTGACGCCTCCGATCCCGTTCCGGTCATCGACGCAACGGCGCGGGCGCCGTGGCGATGGGAACGGCTGCTGGTCGATGCGGCGGTTATCGGCAGCGCGCAGAGATGGCGCAAGCGGCTGGCGGGGTTGGGCAACGAGCTCAGGGCGCGGCGCGCGGAGATTGCCGGCGACGACGCGCGCGCGGCGGGTCTGGAGCGGCGAATTCTCGACCTCGCGCATCTCGGCGAGGTGGCGATGCCGATTCTTTCGATGCTCGACGCGGCGCCGCGCGATGCGACCTGGGGCGACTGGCTCAAATTTCTTCGCGAGCTGGTTGACCTGGCGATTCGCGATCGCGAACCGGTTCTCGCCGCGCTGGCGGAGCTTGAACCGATGGCGCCGGTCGGTCCGGTCGGACTCGACGAGGTGCGTCTGGTGCTGAACGATCGGCTCGGGCGACTGGAAGCTCCGCGGCGCGTTCGCCGTTATGGCGCGGTGTTCGTCGCGGCGACCAGTCGCGCGCGCGGCATGGAGTTCGACGTCGTCATCGTCCCGGGTCTTGCCGAGCGCATGTTTCCGCGCAAGCTGACCGAAGATCCGATCCTTTCCGATTCAGCGCGCGCGCGGCTCAGCCCGCATCTCGCGCGCAATGAGCAGCGGCGCGACGCGGAGCGGCTCGCATTGAGAATTGCGGCGGGCGCGGCGCACGAGCGGGCGATGTTTTCTTATCCGCGAGTCGATCTCGACCAGGGCCGACCGCGAGTGCCGTCGTTCTACGCGCTTGAAATTCTGCGCGCTGCGGAGGGCCGCCTGCCCGGCTTCGATGAGCTGGCGAATCGCACGGCGTCGCAGCCGACGCGGCTTTCATGGCCGGCGCCGGCAAATCCCGCCGACGCGATCGATGACGCCGAATTCGATCTGGCGGTGCTGGACAAACTGGTGGACGCCGATCCGGATACGACCATCGGCGCGGCGAACTATCTGCTCGGCGCCAATGTGCATCTCGGGCGGGCGCTGCGCGCGCGGGCGCGGCGCTGGCTCAAGCGATGGACGCCGGCGGACGGGCTCGTCGATCCGGACGCGGCGGCGCTGGCGGCGTTGGGCAAGCATCAGTTGTCCGCGCGTTCATACTCGCCGACTGCGCTGCAGAATTTTGCGGCATGCCCGTATCGTTTTTTTCTGCAAGCGGTCCATCGGCTGGAGCCGCGCGAGGAACCCGAGGCGATCGAGACGCTCGATCCGCTCACCCGCGGCAGTCTGTTTGCGGAGGTCCAATACGAAATCCTGACGGCGCTCAGAGAGCTCGACGTGCTGCCGGTCACGCCCGAAGACCTCGAGGACGCGTCCGCGCTGCTCGACGAGCGGCTCGACGAAGTTGCCGCGCGATGGCATGAGGAGCTCGCGCCGGCGATCGAGCGCGTGTGGCGCGACGGAATCGACGGTATCCGCGCCGACTTGCGCGAATGGATGCGGCGCGCGGCCGAGGACCCGGAACACTGGCGGCCCGAATGGTTCGAACTCGGCTTCGGCCTGCGCGATCGCGCGCGGGCGGATCCGCATAGCTCGCCGGAGCCGGTCACAATCGAGGGCGGGCTCGGGCTGCGCGGGTCGATCGACTTGCTCGAGCGCCATCCGGACGGGCGAATTCGCGTGACCGATCACAAGACCGGGAAAGTGCGCGCCACCAAGGACTTCGTGATCGGCGGCGGCAAGACGCTGCAGCCGGTCTTGTACGCGCTCGCGGCCGAACGCGTGCTGGGCGAGCCGATTTACGCCGGGCGGCTTTACTACTGCACCGCGACCGGCGGCTACGAGGAGCGAGTGGTTGAAATCAACGACGAGGCGCGGCGCTCGGCGCGCGAATTCGTCTCAATCATCAAGGAGTCGCTGGAAACGGGTTTTTTGCCCGCCGCACCGGATGACCGCGAATGCGAATGGTGCGACTACAAGCGCGTGTGCGGCCCATACGAAGAGCGGCGCTCCCGAATCAAACCGAAAGCGCGGCTTAAACCGCTTCACCGGCTGCGCGAGATGCGCTAACGCCGTGGCCGACACCATCATATCCGACCAGGCGGTGCGCGATCGGATTGCCGACGACCTCGGCGTCACGCTCGTGATCGAGGCCGCCGCCGGTACCGGCAAGACCACGGCGCTGGTGAATCGAATCGTGTCGGTGATCGGGTCGGGGCGCGGCGAGCTGGCGCGGATCGTCGCGGTGACGTTCACCGAGAAAGCGGCGGGCGAGCTGAAGCTGCGGCTGCGCGGCGAAATCGAACGTGCGCGCCATAACACCGAACTTTTGAGCGATGCGCGCTCGCGCTTCGACGAGGCGCTCAAGCAACTGGAAGAAGCACGCATCGGAACGATTCATTCATTTTGCGCCGACCTGCTGCGGGAGCGGCCGGTGGAAGCGCGAGTCGATCCGATGTTCGAAGTCGCGCCCGAGGACGTTGCGGGCGAGATGTTCGACGCCGCGTTCGAGCGATGGTTCGAGCGGGTGCTGGACAATCCGGGCGAGGGGATGCGCCGCCTGTTGCGCCGGCGCGATCTGTCGGAGCGCACGGGGCCGCGCGCGATCGCGCGCCGCGCGGCGCTCGAGCTGCTGAACTGGCGCGACTTCGATTCGCCGTGGCGCCATTCGCCGCTGGAGCGTGACGCCGAGATCGACGCGATCATTGCGGAGATCGAAGCGCTGGGCAAACTTTCCGAACTCGGAGAGCCCGACGACTGGCTGGCGCGGGGCCTCGACGCGATCGCGCGGCCGGTGGCTGAGGCGACGCGGCTGGAGGCGGTGCGCGGACGCGACTATGACGCGCTTGAGTCGGTGTTGATCGCGCTTTGCACCGGGCGGCGCTGGGATTGGAAGGGATACGGCGGCGACTTTGGCGAGGCGAAGCGCGATGAAATTTTTCGCCGCCGCGCCGGGCTGCACCAGCGCCTCAAGAAGTTTCGCGACGATGCGGGCGCGAATCTCGCGCCTATCCTGCGCGACGAGTTGTGGCCGATCGTCGGTATCTACGAAGAGCTGAAGCGCCGCGCGGGGCGGCTGGACTTCCTCGATCTGCTGCTGGTCGCGCGCAACCTGGTCCGCGACAACCCGGCGGTGCGCGCCGAGCTGCAAAATCGCTTCACCCATATTTTCATCGATGAATTCCAGGACACCGATCCGCTGCAGGCGGAAATCCTGTTGATCCTGTCGTCGGCCGATCCCGCCGAGTCGAACTGGCTGAAGGTCAAGCCGATCGCCGGGAAACTATTTATCGTCGGCGATCCGAAACAATCGATTTACCGTTTCCGCCGCGCCGACGTTTCGCTCTACCAGGGCGTCAAACAGTTGCTGCTGATGCATGGCGCGGAGCTCGAATATCTGACGGTGAGCTTTCGCGCGACGCCGGCGCTTCAAACAATGGTCAATGCCGCGTTCGCGCCGCTGATGAGCAAGGAATCGGGCACGCAGCCGGCATACGCGCCGTTGATGCCGTATCGCGCCGAGCCGGAGACCCAGCCGTCGATCGTCGTGTTGCCGGTGCCGGAACCGTACGGCGACTACGGCCGGGTGGTCGATTGGAAAATCGACGAGTCGCTTCCCGACGCGATTGCCGCGTACGCGCGATGGCTGGTTTATGAAAGCGGATGGACGGTGACCGAGCGCGAGGCGCCCGAGCTGCGCGTGCCGATTCGTCCACGCCATATATGCATCCTGTTTCGCCGCATGAATTCCTTCGGGCGCGATGTAACCAGGCCGTATTTGCGCGCGCTCGAAGCACGGCATCTCCCGCACGTGCTGGTCAAGGGCGGGTCCTTCAACGAGCGCGAAGAAGTGATCGCGATCCGCAATATCCTCGGCGCAATCGAGCGGCCCGATGACGAGTTGACGGTGTTCGCTGCGCTGCGCGGGCCCGTGTTCGCGCTGACCGATGCGGCGCTGCTCGAATTCCGCATGACGCAAGGCAGCCTGCATCCGTTTCGCAGGCTGCCCGACGATATCCCCGACAGTCTCAAGGAAGTGAAGGGCGCGCTCGACGTGCTCAAGGGATTGCATCGCGGGCGTAATCGAAGGCCGATCGCGGAGACGATTGCGACGCTGCTGGCGATGACTCGCGCGCATGCGGGAATCGCTATTTGGCCGACCGGTGAGCAGGCGCTGGCGAATATCATGCGAATCATGGACCAGGCGCGGCGTTACGAAGCGCGCGGCGGGATGACCTCGTTTCGGGCTTTCGTCGACGAGCTCGAAGCACGCGCCGATCGCGACGAGGCGAGCGAGACGCCGATCGTCGAGGAAGGCACCGAGGGCGTGCGGATCATGACGGTGCATCGCGCGAAGGGCCTGGAATTTCCGATCGTCATCCTGGCCGATATCAGCTGCAACGAAACTCGCGCCGACGCGTCGCGATATATCGAGCCCGCGGCAAAGCTGGCCGCGATGGAGCTTGCGGGATGCGCGCCGCGCGAACTGCAGGAGCATGCGGCGAAAGAGCATGAGCGCGACGAAGAGGAAGCAATCCGCCTGCTCTACGTGGCCGCCACTCGCGCGCGCGATCTAATAGTGGTGCCGGCGGTTGGCGACGAAGAGTGCGACGGCTGGCTCACGCGGCTGAATCCCGTCGTCTATCCTGCCCCGTCCGATCGGCGCGCGCCGGCGTCGCAGCATCCGCCGGGATGCCCCGAATTCGGCGACGACAGTATCCTGACCCGCCCCGCGAAAGCTCCGGGCAAAATAAAATCGGTGGCGCCGGGATTACATCGGGCGCAGCAGGGAGAGCATCGGATAGTTTGGTGGGATCCCCGGCTGCTGATCCTGAACGTCGAAGAAAAGATGGGGCTTCGGCAGGACAAGCTGCTGCAGGCCGACGAAAATAAACTCGTATCAGATCGCGGGACCAAGCTGCGCGAGCAATGGAGCGCGAACCGGGCGGCGATGCTCGCGGCGGGAATGGCGCCGAGGATAAACGTCGCGACGGCGACCGAACTGGCGCTTGCAGCGCCGGCGGCCGGACCGGAGCATCCGGAAGCGATCGCGGTCGAAGAGACGAGCCGCGATTGCGGCCGCCCGCATGGCAAGCGATTCGGCACGCTCGTGCATCTTACGATGCTGCGTGCGCCGCTCGACGCGAACGCGCGCGAGATCGGCAAGATCGCGGCGGCCGCGGCCAGGATGATCGGCGCGCCGCCCGATGAGGTCGCCGCCGCAGTGGATTGCGTAAAAGCCGCGCTCAAGTCTCCGCTGATACGTCGCGCGAAAGCTGCGGATACGGTAATGCGTGAATGTCCGCTGATGATCCGGCTCGAAGACGGCACCGCGGTCGAAGGTATCGCGGATCTCGCGTTCACCGAGATTACCAACGATGGCGCGGTCTGGACGGTGGTCGATTTCAAGACTGATGTAGAGGTAGCGTCGCGGCTCGACGAATATCGCGCGCAGATCAGGTTCTATGTGCGGGCGGTCAGGGAGAGCACGGGGCGGCCGGCAAGCGGCGTGATCTTGTGGATATAGCAGGGGTAACCCCTGCACCTTAGTATTAAGATAAGAAGAGATGCGGGACTTTGTCCCTGTTAGAAGGGTATGAGAGAAGAAATGCGGCTGCTCTTTGTGTCATCCTGAGCAAAGCGAAGGAACCCGGCTCCGGGATTCTTCGCTTCAGCAACTTCCGCTCTAGAATGACACAAGGCGGATCGGACGATTTTGCGCAATCGCGAAATATTGGTTGTCGGATACGGGTCGTTGCTTAGCGGCTATGGGTTGCTGGCCGAGCGGCGCGGTGGCGCGAGCCGGCTGGTGGCGCGTGACGCGGCTGCGGTTTCGATTCGAAATGCGCGGCGTGGACTGGCCAAGCCTTCGAGCCATGGCAGGTACCTGGCGATGGATATCGAGCCCGTCGATCGCAGCCTGCCAATTACCGCATCGACCGCGGCGGACAGCCACGGCGGCGGGATCGGCGGGCTGCTGCTGACGTTCGATCGCGACTGCGCGCCGACGATCGCGCGGCGCGAGGAATACGATGCTTATGCGTTTGAGCGGTTGATCGGGCTGGCGGAGCGCGCGGGCAAACCGCTTGGCGAATACCTGATGGAGATCGCCAGCGGGACGAATTTCGACCTGCTCACCTACCGGATCGCGCTGCGCTCGATGCTCGACTACACATCGCCGGGATATATTTTCCATCCGATAGAAATCGACAACGGCCGTATCGCGATAATCGCGATCGGTTCGGGATTCGAAGGCAGCGGAGACCCGAGGATTGTTTCGCGACGCCAGGAATTCGGGATGGACCGGCTGCTGTCGCTCGAGCAGTCGGTGCAAACTGAAATTCGCGATTTCGATCGCGCGGGACAGATAGGATACTACGCGGAGTGTATTCTCGGCGGATTGCATGGGCTGGACGTAGGCGACCTGGCGCCGCGAATCGGTCCGGATGCCGGGTTGGCGCGCGAACTCGCAGCGCAGCTCGGGCCGATCGCCGCCGGCGAGCGCGACAGGTTTATCGAGGCGACCTCGATCGACGCGGCGAGGTACCGCGAGCGGTTTTCGTTCTTATCGCGGCGCACGCCGAGCTTGACGGCGCTGCTGGAGCTGGCTGGCATTGTATAGTGACAGGGACGAGTCGATGGCAGCGAAAGCGAATTTTTCAATCCGTGTAGCGAAAGAGAGTCTGAAATTTTCGGCCGCGCATTTTATTGCCTATCCGGGGTTTCGCGAACCGCTGCATGGCCATAACTACCAGGTCGGCGTGTACCTCGAGGGGCGGCTGGCGAAGACCGGCTACGTGATCGATTTCGGGCTGATCAAAAAGCTGACCAAGGAGATCGTCGATCGGCTCGACGAGCGCACGATCGTTCCGGCCAACAGCGATTGCCTGACGGTTGAAGGACCCAAGGACGGGGTGGTGCGAATCCGCTACGAGAACGACGAGTTCGTGTTGCCGGCGGCCGACGTGTGTATCGTGCCTATCGTGCATAGCTCGGCGGAAGAACTCGCGCGCTACATTTGGCGGGAGTTGGCGGCGGCGCTGGAGGCGCGCGGTGCGCTGAAACTCGTGACGACGATGGAAATCTCGGTGGCCGAGGGACCGGGTCAATCGGCGCACTATCGCGATTCGACGGGCGGCATCTGATTGCGTTCTCTCCGTAACAATTTCCGCGATTTACAGAGTCTAATCTGCTCACTTGCAGTCATCATCTTGTCAACTGCGTGCGTGGCATGAGAGCATTACGCACGTAACGCGGCGGTTTATCTTCGCCCGACACGGAGCGAAATCAGGAGTGGCATTGCCAGCGAAATTCGCGGAGCCTGAGATGCCTTTTGCGGTCGAGCGGGCACTGGTCGGAGCGCATCCGGCGATCGTGAAACTGCGCGCGCTGATCGAGCGCGTCGCGCCGACCGAGGTCACCGTGCTGATCACCGGCGAGAGCGGGACCGGCAAGGAAGTGGTTGCGCAGGCGATTCACACGCTGTCGCCGCGCAACCTTCAGCCGTTCGTGCCGGTGAACTGCGCGGCGATTCCGCACGACCTGCTCGAGTCCGAGATGTTCGGCCATGAGCGGGGCGCATTCACGGGCGCCGCAGGATCGCGCCGCGGGCTGCTGACGACGGCCGATCGCGGCACGATCTTTTTGGACGAAATCGGCGAGATGCCAATCGGGTTGCAGGCGAAACTTCTGCGCGTGCTCGAAGACGGCGTGGTGCGGCCGGTTGGCGCGGACCGGGCGACGCGGGTCAATGTGCGCGTGATCGCGGCGAGCAATGTCGATCTGGGCACGGCGGTGGCCAACGGCGCGTTTCGCGAGGATCTTTTCTATCGTCTGCAGGTGGTGCCGATCGTGATTGCGCCACTGCGCGAGCGGCGTTCGGATATCCCGCTGCTCACGGAACACTTTCTCGAGCGCATCCGCGATCGCACTCCCGGACGCGAAATCGCGATCAGCCGGGAGGCGATGGTGGCGCTATGGTCGTACGATTGGCCGGGCAACGTGCGCGAGCTCGAAAATATGCTCGAGCGGCTGGCGATCCTGTGCGAGGGCCCGATTATCGACTCCTCGATTCTGCCGGAGAACCTGGTGGCAGGCGTGCGGCCCGCGGCGGCTCCGATTGCGGTCAAGCTCAGTGACGGCGCAGTGAACCTGAACGACTTGGTACGGGAATTGGAAGGTAGATTGATAAACGATGCGCTCAAGCAAACCGGAGGGAACAAACAGGCGGCGGCGCGGCTGCTGGGACTCAAGCGGACGACATTTTCCGCGAAGCTGAGGCGCTGCGGTGTAATAGCTCCGGCGTCTTCGGACGACCGTGAGGAAGGCTGGACGAGCAAGGAGTTGTATGGATGAAGCAATCAGAGCGCCTCAGATAATGGTGGTTGACGACGATCAAGACACCGTCGCAATCCTTGGCCACTATTTGCAGCGCGAAGGCTTTGTCCCGATAGAGGCCAACTCCGGAGCACAGTGTCTCAAACTGGTTCATGAAAACGAAGTTGACGTAATCCTGCTTGACCTGATGATGCCTGAAATGGACGGCTTCGAAGTCGTGAAGGCGCTTAGGGACAATCCCGAGACCGCGGAAATCCCAGTCATCATGATTACCGCGCGCGACGATTTGGATGCGCGGGCCGAGGGAATGCGCCTGGGGGTCAGCGACTTCCTGGCCAAGCCGGTATTCCGGCGCCAGCTCGCCAGCCGCATCCGGGCACAACTCCAAGTGATCGAGACGGCGCGCAATGCGAGCGCGGCGATGGATCGCCTCGAGGCGGTGAAGAATCGGTCGCAGCATTAGGTTGGTTGGCGAGATCGATCGAAGGGCCGGCCCGCGATGCGGGAAGCCCGTCCTGCCGCAGTGCGCGGGCTGCACGCGAGCGCATTGCGATCCCCTGACGCGTTCGACTACAAATTAGTGGGCAAGGATCGCTTCCAGGGTCATCGTTCGAGATGACAAGGAGGAATTCGCGATGAACGGTGAGAGCCGAAAACCGCAAGCTAACATAATTGCGGCGCTGACCTACCTGCTGGGCTTCGTCACCGGCCTGATTTTCCTTTATCTCGAACCGTACAATCAGGACGAGTTCGTCCGCTTTCACGCGCGCCAGTCGATTGGCTTCTCGGTTGCGTGGTTCGCCATCGCCATCGTGTTCGGCGTATTCATCGCGGTGCTGCCCCATGGATTGGGGGCGTTGCTCAATTTCATTCTGACGCTAATCGACATCGCACTCGCGGTGTTCTGGCTTTTCCTCATGTACAAGGCCTACAACGGCGAGCGCTACCGGATTCCCGAGCTGGCCGACATCGTCGATAGCATCGCGGGAACTCCAACCGCGTAGCATCGCGCCGATCGCGCTCACGGCGCCCGGCCGATTTTCGAAATCTACTTATGCGGGGGCGTGGCGCCGGCGGCCTTTTCCCCAGCCGTGGCGGCGCCGGGCGTATCGTCGGCCGGCTCATCGGTCGCGTTTTGGTTTTCGCTTTCACCGTCGGCCGTTGCAGGCGGTGGAACCTGCGACTCGATGTTCGCGGTTCCCTGCGGCGCCAGGCGCAAGCTCGGCTCGCGGTTAATCGCGTCGAGCACGCGGCGCGAAATTTCGTCGGTGATTTGCGGCGCGGAGTAAGTTTCGGCGGGATAGCGAATGACTATTTCCAGGCCCGCCTTGCTCAGATGCAAGCGGCTCTGGGGCTTGGGCGTCTCGAGCACGATGTTGAGGTCGCGCTCCAGATGCCGATAGTCGCCCATCACGCGGTTGCGATAGCGGGCGAACACTTCCTCGACAACCTCGAGCAGGCGCTTCTCGGCCAGCCGGTAGTCGACGTCGGGGGCGAGCGTGAGCCGCACCTCGCTCCATACGAAGCTGGTGCCGGGCGCCTGCTTGAAGAAGTTGCCCGACGGCTGAAACACGATCGCGTTGGAGAACACCGCCACGCGGCCGGTGGGCTCGCGATGCGTCCCGGAGCCGCCGAGCTCCATCAGCGAAAGTTTCACCAGCCCGATATCGATCACGTCGCCGGTCACGCCGCCGATTTGAACGCGGTCGCCGGCCTTGATTCCGAATCGCCCGATTAGAAAGAAGTAGCCGGCGATCGACAAAATCACATTCTGCAGCGCGATGGCGATGCCGGCGGCGGCAAATCCCACTATGGTGGCGGCCGATCCGATCTCGTCGGAGAAATTGATCAGCACGACGACCAGGACGATCAGCCCGAGCACGAGACGGCGCGCCGCCATCACCTGCCCGCGGCGCCGGATGTCGGTCACGTAGCGATTGGTGATCCATCGCCACGCCATCGCACAGAGAAAGATCAGCACGAAGGCGCCGCCCAGCCCGATCAAACGGATGACCAGGCCTCTGAACTCCCTGTTCCAGCGCTGCTCGATCGCGGCGTGCCACCTGCCGACGTTGTTGGTGTAAATCCCCAGCAACACGATCTGCTTGCTGAGCGGCAGCGCCGCGGCGCTGGCGAGCTTGTGCTCTTCGAGCAGGCTCTCGAATGATTTTTTGCGGTCCTTGAGCGTCGCCACGTCGGCCGTGCCGGCGCCCTGTGCCAGTGCTTTGCCGCGCGCGTCAAGGCCGGTGATCAAGCCGATGATCGACTGGCGGACGCCGGCGGCGCGGGCGGTCAGCGCTTGCGCGAGCGCGGTGTTCTGACCGAGGGCGTCGAGCTTGTTGCTGAGCGCGATCAGTTCGGTGATAAGGCCGAAAATCCCGGTGGGCTCGGCTCTTGCCACGAAGGTGCTCTCGGCCGGGAGGGCAGGCGGCCGTTTGGCGTTGCTATCGGAAATCGAATGCTCGAGCTCGTCGATTTGAGCGGCCAGTCCGCCGCTCTGATCGGGCGGCGCACTGCCGCTTTCGAATTGCGCGAGAGCCCCGAGCGCCTCGACGCGCGCCTGGTTGAGATCGAGTTCGCTCTGCGATTCTTGAATCTGGGATGCGATCGTCGCGCGCTGGCGTGCCGGCGCTTTCGCCCGCCGCGCCTGCAAATCCTTGATGCGCGCGCGGAGCGCGTCGCCGGCGGCGACGAGCGTCTGGTAAGTCTGCGTGACGTTGCCCAGCCCGGCGGCGCCCGCGCCGCCGGCGACCGGGGGTGAGCCGGCGGATCCAGGGGCGGCGGCGTTCGGGGTGGTCTCGGCGATTAACGCCGCTTGCGCGCGTGCGTACTCGAAAGCCAGCCGCAGAACTTCGCCGGCCACCTGGCGGTCATCGGCGAAAAAAAGTGTTTCGTCAGGATCGCGCACCAGCTGCGCTTCGACGCCTAGATGCCCGTACCACTTGATCACGTCGCTCAGATACGAAATCACGGTCTGCGCGTCGGCAGGCGGCGCGGCCGCCGATGCGTTGCGTGATGCGGGACTCGACGCTGCTGCGGTTTGGGGCGCGGCGGTTACCAGGACCGTCGGCGGCGCCGATACGGTTTGAGAGTTGGTCGCGGGCTTCGGACTCTGGGCGAATGCGGACGCGGTAGTCGCGCCGGGAAATCCGGCAATCGCGATCGAAACTGCGATCGCGATCACGCCTGCGATTCGAAGGCGCATGCCGGCCGATGGAATCGAAGTTCTAGCGTGGGGACGCATCGCGATTAGTCCGGACCCGGCAGGCGCACGCCGGCGCCGAGCCGAAAGGAAACCTTACCATCGGCCCGGTGATAGTTCGATTGGGCGGGGACTGGCCCCTGCTAGCCGACGCGGGCGGCGCCACGCTCGGGCGCGAGATCTGCGTAGCGCGCGGGCGGCGCCCATGGCGTGTCGAGCGCGTCGAACTCACGCATCAACCCGTCGATGTCTTTGACGTTGGCGGTTTTCCGGATCAAATCACGGACCATCACCGGCCGCTGGTTCAGCCGGTCACGAAGCATCGCGCGAATCGCGCGGTCTGCCAGATCGTTGACGACCTTGCGGCCGGATACGGGCTTGCCGTCCAGCGTGAGCAAAGTGCGCGCCTGAATTTCAGAAAGCGCGGTGCGCAGGTACTCGACGTGCGGCGATTCGTCGGCGCGGATGAAGCGCACGAGCTTGGCGGCGTCTTCGGGCGCGTCGGAAACTTCGGGGTCGGACAGGATTTCCTCGGCCCACGCGAAGGTCGAGGTGGCGAAGACTTCGATCGCGAGCACGTTGGCCATGAAGCGAATCAATCGCTCGACCGGCTCGCCAAGCTCCGGGAAAAGGCGGGCCGGCTGGCCGGCTCCGCGCCGTGCAATGAGGCTCGCGTAAATTTCAGGTGAGATCGCGGGATTGGAAAGCGCCGCGTCGCGCGCCGCGTCCCACATCTGGCGATGACCGCCCTCCTCGGTCCATCCCGCTTCGTCGCGCGCGTGCGCTTCGAACAGGCCGCCGGTGAGATGCGCCAGCGCGGCGCCTGCGGTGTCGTCGCGGATGAAGGTGGCCAGAGGCGGCACGGGCAGGTCGCGAATCATCGCGCCGAAGCCCTCGACGATGGCGATTTCGGACAGCCATCGCACCATCGGCTCGCGCACGCCCGAGCGCAGCAGGAATTTTACCTGCGCGACGTTGGGCGCCTGCGGCGAGATGGTGTCGGCGGGAATCTCGAAAAGCGCAGTTCCCGAGGTCGCAACGTGCTGCTCCTGCCACGCCTTGATCGCGGGCACGCGAAACGCAGTCCGCGGCGAGCGGTAATGGCCGTCGGCGTCGAAGCCGCCGTGGCATTTGACGCCTTTTACGATAAGCGGCTCGCGGGTGGGAACGTTGGCGAGAATTTCTTGCGCGGAGAAGTTCAGTTGCGATTCATGAGCCATCGAAGGGTCACCTGGCTTCCTGCATTGACGCGCCCCCGCACGCCTTCGGCAGCGCACGACTACTTGCCTAACCTACGTTAGGGTCAAAGATTGAGTCAACGCCGCTCTAAGTAAGTCAGGAAGTCGCGGTTCCCACCTATCGATTTTCGGTGCTACTCTTATTTCTGCCTGATGGGCGGAAGGGCCGCACATGACGAGTCCGATCGACGCTATTACGCATCGAAAGCTTGCGATTGCGAAGCAACTATACCAATTGGGCATCGCACAAGCGTCCAGCCCTGCAGCTCCGTCGTGAATTGTCGCCGCTATAGCGTTTGACCTCGCGTCTGAGAGTGTACTTCGCGCGGCGGTAGCGGCGCTCAATCCACTAGCGAGTCCGGCTGATGCATTCCCCAACCTAGTTAACCAAGTGCAGGACCCTCTCGCACAAGCTTCTATGGGAGTATTAGCAGACGCAGGAAACTTGAAACACGTTCCCTCGGTTCGCAACGATGCACAACACCGAGCCAAGTATCCTAACGAGACCGACGTTGCAGATGCTCGCATATACACAAGAGATTTCTGCCAGAAGTTAGTTTTTCAGGTGTGGGATTTAAAGTTCGACAAGATATCGCTCGTCGATCTCATTCAGAATCCTCGTCTTCGAGATTTTCTCGAAAAAGCTGAACGAGAATTAGCGGCTAATGACCTTTTCAATGCCGCGCAGTCGGCTGCCGTAGCTGTTGGGTTCGCAATCTTAAAGGTCGAAAATGCTGGGGTTGGCAGGTCGCCGAAAAGCCGCAGCTTTAGCAAGCTGAAACGACTCGGCCACGACATACCTGAAGCACGCGAAGCGGCTAGCGACATTGATGATCAGTTTGAGGACACAAACCGAATTCTCAAACGGATGCAGCAAACGGTTCTCTATCTAGCGCTAGGTTTAAACTACGTTGATTACCAGAGATTCGAGACTCTGGCAGGGGAAGCGATCTTTTACGTTGCCGGTAATGTCGAGGTTCACGGGACCAAGAAAGATGTCACACCCGCAGAAGCGGAGTTTGTGGTCGGCTACGCTATCGACTCTGCGTTTCAGATCGAGCTACGGGTTGGCGACGTTGAGAAGCCGTCTGGCTCCGACCGATCGGCCTACTAAGGATTTACTCGATGGCCGCTGCGTCCAGGCATCGGCGGGCGGCGACGCTCAAACAGCTCGTACAACCGACGCACGAGGTCCATGAGTTTTCCTCGACGCGCAAGTGGATGGGGGGGGCGGGGGAACCGGGATTCTTCGCTACAGCAACTTTCGCTCTAGAATGACACGAAAAGCGCCGCCATTTCCCCCCCCAACCCTTTTTAACAGGGACGAAGCCCGGCCGTTGGCACGGCTGGCCAGTATTAAGAGACCGCGTGCCCGTTGGCAGGGGCCGCGCCCGCCAACGGCGGGCGGCCTTAATACTGGGTGAAGGGGTCACCCCTGCAAA
>NZ_DATCTO010000045.1 GCF_036567905.1 Candidatus Binatus sp. | reverse complement strand
AGAAGACGCGAAAATCTGCGCAGCGCATCTTTTCGCGACTACGCGATAGATAAGCCCGCGGACGAACGGTTTCCTAATACTGGCCAGCCGTGCCAACGGCCAGGGGTGACCACTGCACCCAGTGTTAAAACAAGATGCGGGTGGAGTTTACCCTGAGCGAAGTCGAAGGGCCCTGTTAGAAGTGGTAAGGGAGGAGAGCAGAACGCATGATGGTCCTGGCTCGGCGGGCGCTTGCTCGCAGCGGCGAGCCTCCGCGATAATCGGGTTACGGCTGTCGAAAGAGATGGAGTTGCGATGAACGGCGTGCATGACATGGGCGGGATGGACGGTTTCGGGCCGGTTGTCCACGAACAGAACGAACCCGTCTTTCACGCCGGCTGGGAAGGGCGAGTGTATGCGATTGCGAGCATCGCGGTGGGCCGTGGACTGATCAATGCCGACGAGTTCCGCCATGCGATCGAGCGGATTCCGCCCGCGCGCTACCTCGCGTCGAGCTATTACGAACGATGGATCGCGGCGGTCGAGACTTTGCTGGTCGAGCGTCGCGTGGTGACGCGCAAAGAACTGCTGGCGAAGGAAGACGGCGCGATCGACCCGGCTCTGATCGCGAATGCCGTCGCGACTCAGGGCCCGGCGCCGATTAAGGTCAAAACCGAAAAGAGGCCGCCGCGCGCCCGCTTTGCCAAAGGCGCTCGCGTGCGCGCACGCAACCTGAATCCATCGGGACACACGCGTTTGCCGCGTTACGTGCGCGGCAAAGCCGGAGTCATCGCGCGCGACTGGGGCGTGTTCGTCTTTCCCGACACCAACGCGCATCATGCGGGGACCAAGCCGCAGCATTGTTATTCGGTCGCCTTCGACGCGCGCGAGCTGTGGGGCAAAGCGGCGAACAGCCGGGAGCAGGTGTATCTGGATTTGTGGGAAGACTATTTGGAACCGATCGCGTCGAGTTCGAAACGACAAGCGACGAGACGCCAGACGGAGCGACGCTCGGGCGGAAGGTGAAAAGAAAAAGAATGAGCGGAGACCATCATAACACCGACGATACGGGACCAGCCGCGCGGGTGAAGGCTCTGGAAGCAATCCTGACGGAGAAGGGTCTGATCGATTCGGCGGCGATCGACGCAATCGTCGATATTTACGAGACCCGCGTCGGTCCGCGCAATGGCGCCCGCGTCGTCGCGAAAGCATGGACCGATCCCGCGTATCGAAAACGCCTGCTGGCGAACGCGACGAGCGCCGTGGCGGAACTGGGATTTGCGGGTCCCGAGGGCGAGCATCTGGTCGCCGTAGAGAACACCGATCGCGTCCACAATCTCATCGTATGCACTCTGTGCTCATGCTACCCATGGCCGGTGCTGGGCTTGCCGCCCGTCTGGTACAAGAGCTTCGCGTATCGCTCGCGCGCGGTCAGCGATCCGCGCGGCGTGCTCAAGGATTTCGGACTCGAGCTGGCGCCCGAGGTCGAAGTCCGGGTGTGGGACTCGAGCGCGGCGATTCGATACCTCGTCATCCCCGAGCGGCCGAAGGGAACCGAGGGAATGAGCGAAGACGCGCTCGCCGCGATCGTGACGCGAGACTCGATGGTCGGAGTGGCGAAGATTGCGGCGCCGACGAGCCGGCGTGGCGGCTCTGCGCCGGCGCGCGCATGAGCACGGCAACGACAGCGCTGAACAAGTTGATCGAGGCGGCGCGGCTTGACGCCGATCACGTCTTCAGCGCGCCGTGGGAAGCGCGCGCATTTGCAATCGCGCTGAAACTTTCCGAGGCCGGGCATTTCAGCTGGGATGAATTTCGCGATCGCCTGATTGCCGAAGTTGGTGCGTCAGACCGAATCCGCGCCCGCGACGGCACTTCAGACTACGGCGAGTACTACGAGCATTTCCTGCACGCGCTGGAGCGTCTGCTCGACGAAAAGGGAATCGCGCGCTAGCAGCGGCGGGCTAGGCGTTCTTGCCCTGCTTGCCCTCGATCCACTGGAACATCAGCGCTTGGTAGTACTCGATATTCTCGCCGAGCAGAAACACTTTCGGGATTCCCTCGATCTGCGCGTAGACGGCGGTATGCGTGGGGTTTTCATTGCCGAAGGCGAGCTTAATCGGCTGTGGCTGGCCGGACCCTTCGACGGTTATCACGGACCTGGGATGGTCGAGTCCAAACTGCGCGAGGTCGTTTGAATTCTCCGCGACCACTTCGACTGACGTCGCATTCATCAGCAGCGACACCATCGCGTCCATCAGGTCATGCGGGACGAATTTTCCCGGCGGCGCGACGAGTTGGTAGAGCTTGCCGTCCTTGGTCTTCTGAAAACGCAGCGATTCCGATCCGCTCGAAATGGAGATCGCGTCGATACCGGCGCTGAGCTTCAACAGGCTCTCTTCTTTCTGCTCCAGGGCGGTCGACGGCCTGATGCTCGGCTGAATCCAGAAATATATCGGCAACAGGATGAAGAAGACGATCGTGTAGAGGATTGCGGGACGCGCTCTCACGCAAAAAACCTCCTGCGCACCATGACCGTGATTGCGATCAGAAACAGGATGGCCGGTTCGACGACCGATCCAAAAATCAGCATGTGACGCGCCTCTTGATCGTTGATATAGAAGGCGGCGGTCTCGTTTTTATTGAGCCGTTCGCGGCTCGCGATCAGCATCTCATCGCCCGCCAACTCATTGATCAGGCTCACCGCGAGGTCACGATTCCCCAGCATCTCGATAAACTGGTTCGAGGCGAAGGCCGAACTGCCGATCCCCACCAACCGCGTCATCTGCTGCACCGGGATGTGCGGATTTGATGCCGGAGCGAAGTCAATTTCGGAGGCCACCGGAATCGGCCCCTTGATATCGCGGCCCGCCTGGTACTCGGTGATTCCGGTGGTCAATGCATTGGGATCGTTCGACGCCCAGCTCTCATGCGACGACGAGAGGAACTTGTCCTCTTGCGCGATCCTCAAGTCATCGGGCGCGCTGGCGCCGACCGCCCCGGTTATCATCACGCCGCGCCCCAAAGAGAATACCGCCGGCGCGGACATCGAGCGGCTCATCGGATTTTCTTCCGAGCGCAGCGGAATCTGCGTGGTGAGGATTTCGCCGGCGGTCAGGCGATACGCGGGATCGACGACGACCTGCGGAATAAAATCGAGGTAGTATTTTTTCAGGAACTCGACCAGCGCCGGCGATCCATAGGGATCGATGATCGCGATGTAATGTCCGCCGTGATCCAGGTACCTGGCCAGCGCGGCCAATTCTTCGGGCAGGAAATCCTTGCGCGGCCCAAGCGACACGACCACCCTGGCGTCTTCGGGCACGCCGCTGGCGAACAGCGACACGTTATCGATCTGATAGTTGTTCTGCTCGAGCAGTCCGCGCCATTGCGAGTAGCCCAGGGTGCGATCGGAATTGAACAGGTCGCGCTCGCCGTGCCCGATGGTGAAATAGATGTGCTTGTTGGCTGCCGACGAGACTTGCAGGATCGCCGGGATTAGCTCGTCGGAGCGCGCGTTGTCGAAGTCGCGGCGCCGCCCCTGCGATTCCACGACCACCTCGCCGTAACTCGACACGCCGTACTCGCGCGACAGCCCGGGCGCCTTGTTGACGTCGATCACCTGGTAGGTCAGGCGCGGCGTGAAGGCGGCCGCCTGGAACAACAAATCCGCGAGATCGAGGTAGGCGGGATCCTCGGTGCGCACAAACGCCATCACCTTGACGTTGTGCGTCAGTCCGCCGAGCACGCGCTTGTCGAACTCCGAGAGCGAAAACCGTTTCGACGGGGTCAGGTCCCATCGGATGTTGCCGGTAGAAATTATCGCATTGGCGACGAACAGCACGGCGGCGAATGCGATCGCGGTGTAGAGCAGCACCGCGTAGTTCAGCCAGATCGATCGGCGCTCGGCCGTGGGCGAATTCTTTAGCGCCGGCCGGTCCACTTGCGTGCCTCCATCGAGCGCTGCGTGAGAAACAGAAAAAAGACGATGAAAAAGACGAAGTAAGTAACGTGATCGAGATCGATCACGCCCTTGGCGAAGCTGCCGAACTGATCGAACAACGAGAACGCGCGCAGCAGTGCGAGCCACGAGTTGGTGAACGCCGCCTCGTTCCAGTTGAGAATCCAGAAAAACAGCAGCAGCGTGATCGTCCCCATCCCAGCCATCACCTGGCTCTCGCACAGCGACGAAATGAACACGCCGCACGCGATAAACGCGCATCCAAGCAGCAGCAGGCCCAGGTAGCCCGCGCTAAGTGGAAACAGCGGAAACGAGTGGATGCTGTAAATGTAAACCGGGTAGAGCATCGTCAGCGCGAGCATCATGATGAAGATCGCGACCGACGCCAGGTACTTGCCGCCAAGTATTTCGCCGTCGCGCAGCGGATAGGTGTATAGCAACTCGATCGTGCCGAGTTTGCGCTCCTCGGCGAACAGCCGCATCGTAATGAACGGCAGCGTCAGCAGCAGGCACAGCCGGATATCCGAGAACAGCAGCTGCCAGTAGTTCTGGATGATATCGCGGGCGAACGCGATCGTGACGAAAAAAACCAGGTCGGTGTACGCATAGTATCCCGCCAAGACCAGGAACACGCCCGACAGCACATAGACCAGGGGAAAGGCGAAGTACGAGCGCAATTCCTTGCGCGTCACCGCGAGCATCCTGCCCACGGAAAAGCCCGTCCCCGCGGCGCGGATCGCGGCGCGTCGCGACTCGGTGGCGCCTCCCGCGACTTCCAGCGTGCCTGCAGCGTTAGACATCGACTGCGACTACCTCAATGCACATTGAACTCAGCGCGCGGCGCACCTAAACCCGCTCCTCCTTGGTGACCAGCCGCATGAACAGATCCTCGAGACTGAGCGCCATCGGTTTGACTTCGAGCAGGTTCCATCCGTGCTGCACGACGCAGGCGGCGAGCGCCGAGCGGACTTCTTCGCCGTGCCCGCTCGAGTACGCGACAAACGAGCACACTCCGGTCGCGCCGGCCTCGACCGGACGATCCTCGAGGCGCTGCACGAACTTGACGGCCGTCAATGCCTCGCGCACCGCCGGCGAGGGACCGCCGACCGTGATCATCGTCTGGTCGGTTCCCTGCAGTTTCGCGGTCAGGTGCTCGGGCGTGTCCTGCGCGACGATTCGTCCGCGGTCGATAATCACGACGCGCCGACACGTCATGTTGACCTCGGGCAGTATGTGCGTCGACAGCAGCACTGTCGAGTGCCCGGCCAGCGAACGTATCAGGTCGCGGATTTCGACCACCTGCCGCGGATCGAGTCCGACCGTCGGCTCGTCGAGAATCAGCACCTCGGGATCGCTGAGGATTGCCTGCGCGATTCCCACGCGCTGCCGATAGCCCTTCGAGAGCTTGCCGATAAGCTTGCGCCGCACGTCCTTGAGCCCGCACGTATCGAGCGAATATTCGATTCGATCGCGCGTCGTCCGGGGATCGATCTCGCGCACGCGCGCGCCGAACTCGAGCAGCGCATCGACGCTGAGATCGGGGTACAGCACCATGTTTTCCGGCAGGTAGCCGACGCGGCGGCGCGTTTCGAGCGAATGTTCGGCGACATCGAGGCCGCCGATTAGCGCGCGTCCCGAGGTGGCCGGGAAAAATCCCGTCAAAACCCGCATGATCGTGGTCTTGCCCGAGCCGTTGGGGCCGAGCAATCCGATGATCTCGCCCTTCTCGACCTTGAACGAAACGTCGTCTACGGCAAGCGTGGCGCCGAAGTACTTGGTTAGCTCCTGGACCTCTATCATGCAAAAAAGCCTGCTCTAGCCGGTGTGCGAAATTCAGCGATCCCCACGTTCATCGGCGCCGGGGTATCGTGCATAATTCTCAATGGAGTGCAAATGGCGCCCGACCAGAAGTGCGACCCACGCATTTTAGGGGCGGCTGGCCAGGGAAGTCAATTCAGTTTTTTTCGCGCGCCGATCGGCTAATCTGTCCGATGCGCGCGCGCTGGCAAAAGAAATCGGCTCGTGACTCCGGAGGAAGGGGTGCGCAGATGGCACGATTGCTCACAGGCGGATTGATCGTCGCGATAGTCGCAGCGCTGCTGTTCTTTCTCTATTCGAGCAGTTATCGCACTCGTCTCGAGGAGCAGACCCAGCAGATCTCGCAGCTCAACGCCGAGCTGCTCAAGCTTCAAAATGAAAACGAGCAGCTAAAAGCCGAACTCGCGAAAGTCCAGGGCGAGCAAAACATTCTCGCCACGCAGAACGAAGAGATGCGCAAGGCGATCGCGTCGTTCAAGGCCACCGGCAAGATGCCACCGAATCTCCCGCCCCCCAAGTAGGCACGCGCTGCCACCCTCTCACTCCTCGCTCTTCTCCGGCTTCAGCATGAAGCGCTGCCATTCCTGGAGAAACCCCAGCGCCCGCATGTCCGGCATCCGGTCCAGGTAAACTTCGCCCTTCAGATGATCGGTCTCATGCTGTATCACCCGCGCGTGGAAATCCGACGCGACAATTTCTACAGGCTCCGCATCGCGCCCAAGCGCCGTCACGCGGAGATGCTTGAATCGCGGCACCCGTCCCCGAAGGTCCGGCACGCTCAGGCATCCCTCCCACTCCTCGACCAATGTCCGGTCGAGAATCGTCACCACGGGGTTGACCAGCACCGTAAGCGGCACCTCCGGCATGTCGGGATAGCGCGGATGGTCGTGGACTTCGAGCACCGCCAATTGAATCGGAAGATGGACCTGCGGAGCGGCGAGGCCGACGCCGTTGTACTCGTACATCGTCTCGATCATGTCGTCGATCAGGCGCTGAAACTCCGTGCTTTTGATCCGATCGGCCGGCACCGGGCTGGCTTCGGCCCTCAGCGACGGAAATCCGAGACGGGCAACTTTCAAAATCATCGCGCAACCTCTCAACCGGTTGACAGGTTGACGCGTCGCGGTAAAAGAATCAACGCGAGGTAAATTGCCCATGACTGTGAAAATTCCACTGCCCGACCAGGCACGGCTCACGCCGGAAATCGTTGCGACGCTGGACAAGCTTCCGCCGCTGAACGTGTTCCGAATGATGGCGAACGCGCCGGCGAGCTTCGAGCCGCTGATCAACTTCGCGACGTCGATTCTGCTCCGCAGTGAGTTCGACAAGCGCAAGCGCGAGATCGCGGTGCTGCGCGTCGCACACGTTACACGATCGAGCTACGAATGGACGCAACACGTAGTGGTCGCGAAGAGCGTCGGCGTGAGCGACGATGAGATCGCTGCGATCAAGGTGGACGGCGCCGTCGCGCGACTCGATGCCGAGGGAAACCTGCTGTGCCGCGTCGCCGACGAGATCAGCCGCGAGGTGCGGCTGAGCGACGAGGCGCTCGCCGCAATCATCGACCGATACGGCGTGCGCCAGGCAACAGAACTCATCCTGTGCTGCAGCTATTTCAACATGCTAAGCCGATTTCTCGAATCGACCCGCGTGGAGCTGGAGTCCCAGCCGCTGGTCCCATCTGCCCGACGGCCCGGGAATTCGTGAGGGGCTGGATCGCCTGGTGAACGGCGGGAATGAGACGGGGGCGGATGCACCGGCGGGATTGCGCGCGGTAACGGTGATGCTCTGGATCAGCGCCGGCGCCACCGTGCTGTACTGGACGACTTTCTTCACCTCGGGCGCGGTGCGGACCAGCAGCGAGGCCGCCTATATTGCTTTCGAACGCGCGTTTCCGGCCGCCGATGCGTGGCTTGCGATCGCGGCGGCGATCTCTGCGTCGATGCTTGCACGGCGGGACCCGCGGGCGATCCTGTGGGGACTGATCGCGGGCAGCTCGTTCGTTTACCTCGGGCTGCTCGACGTGCTCTACAACCTCGAAAACGGCAAGTATGCGTCGATTGACGGTGCGATGGCGGCCGAGGTCATCATCAATCTATTCTCGCTCAGCTTCGGTCCGTTCCTGATCATTTACGTGTGGCGCCATCGGCAGTGGTTGCTCAGAAGCTGACCCCGCGCACGAACGACAGCGGCCCTACCAGCCGCGCAGATCGATCGGCCAGGTTTCGAGGATCTGTTCGCCACGGACCAGACGCATCCGCTCGTGATAGGCGATGGTCGGATCGATATGCGCTGGCATGACGCGAATCCTGTCGCCCGGCTTGAGCGGTGAAGCAGGCACGAAAGTGACGTGCTCGTCGGATACGAACAACACTTGATGGCCGCCGTCGATCGACGGGTTGCCATGATCCATTCCAAGCGCCTTCAACCCGCAATCCGCTACCGCATATGAAGATGAGACGGAGATGACCGTGGCTAGCACGGTTAGCCCCTGACGAAAGGGTAGTCCTAGTTTGGCGTAAGCCGTGTCCATCAGAACGTAGGAGCCGGCCTGGATTTCATTTGCCCAGACGTTGATGTCGTAGGTCCCGGTGCCTCCCGCCGATATTATGTCGCCGCCAGCGGCGCGGTAGCCTTGAAGCAGCAGTTCCATCGCATCCGCAGTCAGTGTCTGGCGAGTAGCTCGATCGTCGAGGCCTACAACGTGTCCTTCGTAGCCCATCACGCCGCGGACTTTGAGACCCTTGCCGCGCGCGAGGTCCGCCAGCCGGCCCGCATCGCCAGGAGCACAACCGCATCGCGGCAAGCCGACGTTTATGTCGATGAGGACTTCTCTTATCCCGGCCTCGGCGGCGGCGAGAATAGTGGGCGCGGAATCGACGGCAACGGTGACGCGCGCCTTGACGGCCGCCAGGCGGCGCGCATCGAGCACTTCGTTGGCGAGCAGGAGGTCGTCGCCGAGTCCGGCCGCCGCCATCCCTTCGATCTCGCGGATGGTGGCGCAGGTGAAGTTCTTATGGCCGGCGCGCGCCTGCATTTTGGCAAGCGCGGTACATTTGTGGGCCTTGACGTGCGGGCGCAGCCGCGGCCCCGGCACAGCAGCCGCCATGGTGCTGAGATTATGTTCGAGGGCGTCGGCATCTGCGAGCAGCGCCGGGGTCTGAAGGTCGTGAATGTTCATCGGGTTCAACTCGGAGAGTCCGGCAAATTGAAAGGACAGGCCCTTTATAGCGCCGCCGGCGGCGACATTCGACCCGGCGACGGGCGCTCACGCGCGGCCGGGTCCGCCAGCGCCGTCCCCGATGCCCCGCCGATGCCGGACTAGAAGGTCGCGCGACGCGCTTGCGGCACTTTGCTACTTTTGCTGAAGTCCCGCGGTCTTCTCGCGGATGATGCTGACGAGTTTGTCGTAGCCGTCGTTGTTCAGCACGCGATTGAACTGGTTGCGGTAGTTGGCGATCACGCTGATCGCGTCAATCGTGATGTCGTAAATCTTCCACTCATTTGCGTCGCGGCGCATCAGGTAGTTGACGGGAATCGGATCATTTTGATCCTTCAACACGACGGTGCTGAAGACTTCGGCGTAGCCGGGGTTGTCGCTGTCGATCGTCTGCCGGGTGAATTGAATCATCGAGGATTTTATCTGCTCGTTAACCTTCTCGACCGAATACGATTCGATCCGCGACAAATACGCGTCCTCGATGAAGGCGGTGAACAACGGCACGAACTCGCTCTTCTGCGCGGGCGTGAAAGCGCGCCAATGATAGCCGATCGCCGATTGCGCCATCTCCTGAAAATCGAAGTGGCTCTCGGCAATCGCGCGAAGCTTCTGCTCCCGCTCCGCCGGCACAATATTATTGTCCTTGAAAACGACGATTGTCTGATCGACGACGGATTTCACCGACGCCATGGGATCGGGCGCAACCGGCGCATCCGCCGGCGCACCCGCGGCCACGGAAGCAGCGGTCGCACACGAAATCAGCGCTCCAAGCGCGACTGCGCGGATTGTCAATTTCAATCGCGGCATCGCTCGGGAAAATATTCTAATTTTGCAGCGCCGGGCCGTTCTTGAATTGCTTGCGGTCGTCCTCGTCGCCATCCACCGGCCGGTGCTGGCAACTTTCCGCGAGCCATCGCGTAGTGACAGTGTCGGACAGCGCAACGCCGCTGGCATCAACCGCCCAGGTCCGGCTATTGATCGTCGTTTGATTGAACACCCTGCCGCAACTTCTGCAGGTAAAGGCGAGCCGCGAACCGCCTCCCGGAGCGATCGATTCTATCGTACGTATCTTCCAGTCGTGCGTTCTCCACGGCGCTATCCCTTCATCGCGCATATCGTCTCCCGCTTGAATTTTTCATTTTTCACTTTTTCAGTCTTTCACTGTTCAGTTCGCCCCGACGCTCTGACGTGGCTACGCGGCGCCGTTGCTGGTCTTGCGCTTGGCGGGAGCGCGACGCTTGCGTTCGCCGCGATATTTTTGAGCGCCGGGTTCCTGAGGGCGGTATGGATCGACGTGAATTTTGCGGCCCTCGATTTCAACCCCGCTGAAGTAGACGGCCGCGTTAATCGCGTCGTCAACCTCGATCATTTCCACGAAGCCAAATCCCCTGGATTTGCCGGTGAGCTTGTCAGTGATCACCAACGCGCCGCCTACCTGGCCGATTTTTGAGAACAGCGACCGTAGCGCATCGCGGGTGACCGACTCGGCGAGATTTCCTACATATATTCTGGGCACCGGGCCTCCTCATGCGACGTGCGAGCGCCTATCGTCTCCCAGAACGGGAGCTCGAAGACAGTTGGAAAACTGAAAACTGCAGGGGCAGCGGGACTCGGAGTTCCCGCGACCCCTGAAAACGACTGAGCGGGCATCGCGTGCCCGCCCAGCCTCAGACTAATTTACCAGCGGCCGCCGCCTCCGCCGCCGCGATTCTCGCCACCGCCGCGCCGGTTGCCACCACCGCCACCGCCGCCGCCGAAGCTGGATTCGCGGGGCTTGGCCTCGCTAACCTTGATGTTCCTGCCCTTCAGATCCGTATCATTCAGGGTCTGGATTGCCTTGGAAGCATCTTCCGCATTCGCCATCTCGACGAAGCCGAAGCCCTTCGATTGGCCGGAAAATTTATCCGTGATCACCGCCACGCTCTGAACCTGGCCTGCTTGTGAAAACAGTTCTTCCAAGTCGCTGTTGGACACCGAGTAGGCCAGATTGCCTACGTACAATTTGCTGGGCATATTTGCCCTCCGTAAGTATTTGCCGGGAAGCTCTCGTACCGAAAACCCGGGCTAATTCCCGGGCTTAGAGAAAGGAACAATCCGTGGCGTTTAGAGCGTGATAGTACGCTAATTCCGCAGACAAAGATAGGGGGGTCTAAACGCGTTGCCAGCATAATGTTAACACCGGCGGCAGCGAGGTCGCTATCCAGAGTTTTTCGCTTGAATTACTTGACTGATCCCAGCGGGAGTCGAACCCGCGTTCCCGACGTGAGAGGCCGGTGTCCTAACCACTAGACGATGGGACCATCGCCGCGCCGCCGCCAACGACGGCACGCGCGCGCGCGTTTTGCAAAAATCGTTGGCTGAGGAGGCAGGACTCGAACCTGCAATCGCCTGATCCAGAGTCAGGTGCCTTACCAATTTGGCCACTCCTCAGCGCAGCCCTGAAATATAACCAACGGCCGTCACCCGCGCCACCGGGCCGGCGCTCTGCTACCTGACGGCGGTGTGGCGAAGCGTCTCGGCGTGACGATTGACCAGCGCGTCGCATCGCGACAGCAGCGCCGGGTTGGCCGAATGGCGTTCGATCATGTAGCTCAGCTCGCCGAGGTCGTGGACCAGCAAGCGCAGGCATCGCTCGTACTCGTCGGGCGCCTGCAAGGCCTTCAGCAGATCCGAGACGAGGTCTTCGAGTTCGGTTTCTTCGACATCGAGCGCGATCTCGAGCGCGCGTTCGAGCTTGATTCCGGGCATTGCGTCGCGCTGAGACTTTTCGAGCAGCGCCCGCAGCCGCACGATGGTGGCGTCTTCGAGCGAGATTGGACTGGGCTTGTCGAGCATCGATTCCTGATCGAGCACGGTCGCGACCAGGTCCAGCGCGCCGACGTGCCGCGCTTCGTCACGCGCCATCGCGAACCAGAAATCCTGCATGCCCGGTTCGCGCGCAAAGATCTTCGCGAAGCGCGCGTACAGCGCCATGCTTTGTTTTTCCAATGCGATCGTCGCATCGAGGACTTCGCGCGTGGTGGGCATCGTGGACCGATGATACCTTCTATCTTCGCGGGCGGTAAAGCGCGCAGGCCCGACCGCGTTGGAGCGATCGGGCCTGCGGATGGAATTGCGCAACTGCTATTTGGCGAGCTCGGTCGCGCGCGTCTCGCGAATGACGGTGACCCGAATCTGTCCGGGATAGGTCATATCGGTTTCGATCTTGCGCGCGACGTCGCGCGCCAGCATCGAGGTGTCCTCGTCCGAGATCTGGGTGGGCTCGACAATCACACGCATCTCGCGCCCGGCCTGCACGGCGAAGCATTTTTCGACACCCTTGAACGATTTCGCGATCGTCTCGAGATCCTCGAGCCGCTTGACGTAGCTCTCGAGCACCTCGCGCCGGGCCCCCGGACGCGCGCCCGACAGCGCATCGGCGGCATCGACCAGCGGCGCCAGAATAGTCTCGGCCTTGACTTCCTCATGATGCGCGGCGATCGCGTTTACGATCTTGGCCGACTCGCCGTATTTGCGGGCGATCTCACCGCCGATCAACGCGTGCGAGCCTTCGACCTCGTGAGTCAGCGCCTTGCCGATATCGTGCAGCAGGGCGGCGCGACGAGCCTGTTTTTCGTTCAGCCCCAGCTCGGCGGCCATCGCGCCGCAGATGAACGCGGCTTCGATCGAATGCATCAACACGTTCTGCGCGTAGCTGTAGCGATACTTGAGCATCCCGAGCAGCTTGACCAGTTCGGGATGGATTCCGTGCACGCCGACCTCGATGATCGCGCGCTGACCGGCCTCGCGAATCGATTCCTCGACCTGCTGCTCGGCCTTGCGAACGACTTCCTCGATGCGGCCGGGATGAATGCGGCCGTCCGAGATGAGCTGCTGGAGCGCGACGCGCGCTATTTCGCGCCGGATGGGGTTGTGACACGAAATGACGACGGCCTCGGGAGTATCGTCGATGATTATGTCGACCCCGGTGGCCGCCTCGATCGCGCGGATATTGCGACCCTCGCGGCCGATGATGCGGCCCTTCATCTCGTCGTTGGGGAGCGCCAGCACCGAGACCGTGCGCTCGGCGACGAACTCGCCGGCCAGCCGCTCGATGGCGATGGCGATGACTCGTTTGGCGCGGCGGTCGGCCTCCTCGCGCGCCTCTTCTTCGACGATTCGGATGTGCTTGGCGGCGTCGGTGCGCGCCTGGCCGATCATCTCGTCCATGAGCGAATGCTTGGCTTCCTCGCGGGTCAGGCCGGCGACGGCTTCGAGCTTGGTGCGCGCCTCGTCGATATGGGCCTGCAGCACTTCTTCTTTATCGGTGAGAGTTTTCTCACGCGAGCGCAGACTTTGATCGCGCCGGTTGAGATCGGCTTCGCGCCGTTCGAATGCTTCCTGGCGCTTTTCGAAAGTCTCCTCGCGAGCTTCGAGCTTCTGTTCGATCGCAGCTATTTCGCGCCTGCGATCGCGCATCTCGCGCTCGGCGTCGGCTTTGGCGCCGACCACGATATCCTTTGCCTTGAGTTCGGCCTCCTTTACTACTAGCTGGCTCCTGGTTTGAGCCTCCTTGGTTATTTCTTCGGCCTGAGCGCGCGCGGCCTGCAGGTTAACGGCGTCCTTACGCTGTTTCGTTATTCCCCAAATGAAAAAGACCGCGCCACCAACTATGAATCCCAGGATTGCCGTGATTAGAGCCACCCGGGTTTACCTCCTTGGTCCGCGCTGCGCGAGCCGGCAGTGGCGCTTCGCAGGCTCGACGAACGGCGGACTCGGTCACAATGATGTTTAGCCGCCGGTCGCGCCCCGTTTCGGGGATTCGATCGAGCAGCTGGAATGAATAGGCGAGTCCCACGCTGATCGCTTCGCGGCCCATCTGGCCGATGAAACGATCATAATGACCCCCGCCACGGCCCAATCGGCTGCCTTCGAGTCCGAAGGCGACGCCGGGAACACATACGAGAATTTTCGCGAACTTTTTGCTATCGAGAGGCTCGGCCGACTCAGACGGCTCGAGGATTCCATAGGCACCGCGGGCGAGTTCGGATCGATCGCGAATCCTTCGCGCGACAATCGCGCCCGCCGCCGCGTCAACGCGCGGATAAAACACGGCGCGGCCAGCGGCCAGCGCGTCGGACAGGATGCGGCCGGTCGAGACTTCGTTACCGATGGCGGCGTAGAGGACGATCGCGGATGCGGCGCGGTAGAACTCGCTCGCGATCAGTTGCCGATCGATGATTTCCGACCATGCAGCGGCGCGCTCGGCGCAGAGCGCATCGCGGCACGCGATCATGATCGCGCGTAGATTTTTCTTTTCGTCCGCCACAGTCGTTGCCATGGCGGGAGCGGGCTCAACTTCCCGATTGCGCCGCGCCGCCGGGGCGCGCGCCTGTCGTTGTCATTCTCGATCCGGCTGACAGCCGGCCTGTATCCGCGATACGTTGCATCGCGAAAGCCTTCGTTGCGGTTGAAAAATACTGCACGGGCCTCATGCTTGTAAGCACCGCGCTTAGGCCACTTTCGAGATCCACAATTCCCGCCCCCGTCCGAAACCGGTCACCTCTGGGATGCCACGCGCCACCGCGACGATTCATGCTCATTGTCATTCGCCGTCGATAGCCGCGGACAGCCGTTTATTCATCGCCGCGATTCGATCCACCAGCGCTTGATGCTCCCGGCGCAGGTGTTCGAGCTCATCGGCGAAATTTAACGCAGCCAGGATTGCCAGGTTCACTGAATTGACCGTCTGGCTCCCGGCGCGGATATCCTTGATCTTTTCGTCCACCGCCTCGGCCACGGACTTGACCCACTCATCGCCGGCATCGCTGGCGACCGTCAGGCTTTGTCCCATGATCTGGACGTTGACGCCCTTCATCTTCAGCCAAGATCGATTCCGTCGAAGCGGGTGAGGATTTTTTCGATCCTGCTTCGCACGTCGTTGCGCTCGTTTTCATGCTGCTGGCGCTCGGCGTTCAACTGCTTGACCTGGCCGGCGGCGTCGGCATAGCGTTTTTCGGTTTCCGCGAGTTTCTGAGCGAGTTGCTCATTTTCCTTGCGCAACTGCTGGATCCGCGCCACGGAAGCCTGAATTCGCTCGTCTAGTTGCTTTAATACATCTGTCGCCATGGGAAAGAATCTTCTACCTTTAGTTTAATTTTTGATTAACTGACCTGTCAAGCTGCATAAGAGCCGCTGGCACTCTGCTCCCCTGCGCCGTCACTTGCAAACAGCGCATCGACAAACTCGCGCGCATCGAACTCGCGCAAATCCTCGATCGCCTCGCCCAGTCCCACGAACCGCACCGGAATTTTGAGCCGATCCGCGACCGCGACCACCACCCCACCCTTCGCCGTGCTGTCGAGCTTTGCCAGCACTACTCCGGTAAGCGGCACCGCGTCGCCAAAAATCGCCGCCTGGCTGAGCGCATTCTGACCGGTGTTGGCATCGAGCACGAGCCACGTCTCATGCGGGGCGCCGGGCAACTCGCGCGCGACTACGCGGGCAATTTTCTTGAGCTCCTCCATCAGGTTGACCTTGGTTTGCAGCCGCCCGGCGGTGTCGATCAGGACCGTGCGCGTCTTTCGCGCGATCGCGGCTTTGACCGCATCGAAGGCGACCGCCGCGGGATCCGAGCCTTGCGATTGCTTGATGATGTCGGCACCGGCGCGATCGCACCATACCTCGAGCTGCTCGATTGCGGCCGCGCGAAACGTATCTGCGGCGGCAACGATCACGCTGCCGCGCTCGGCCTTGAGCCGGGCGGCAAGTTTCGCGACCGTCGTGGTTTTGCCGACGCCGTTGACGCCAACCAGCATGATAACCAGCGGCGCATCGCCCGAGTCGGCGGCCCGGCGCTCTGCGGACATCAGGATCGTGGCGATCTCGGCCTTGAGCGCGTCGCGGATCGCGTCGGGGCGATTGTCGTTGCCCAACTTTGCGCGCACCGCGGAGGCAATCTTCATGCTCGCCTCGACGCCGACGTCGGCGGCGATCAGGGCTTCCTCGAGGGCCTCGTAAATGTCGTCGATCTTTGCGCTTCCGGTCAGCGCGGCTCTGATGCGCGCCAGAAAGTTTTCGCGCGTCTTGCGCAGTCCCAGCCCAATTCTGACCGGTTCGCGAACAGTGGGAGGCGGCGCGACGTATTGCGCCGGCAGAGCCTCGGCCGGCTCGGCGATTTCGGGCGGGGCCGGTTCGGCGGCGAGCTCGGCAGCCGGCGGCAGCTCGGCTTGCAGACGGGGCGGAGGCGACGGGCGCGCCTTGCGCAGGCTCCACTGAATCAGGACTTCAATGAAAACCAGGCCCGAACCGGCGCCGGCGGCGATAATCAGAGTGAGCGCGATGTCGAAAGGAGTCACGTTGCGTCGTCCGGGAAAAATAATCCTGAGGAATTTTTTCTGCGCCAAGAATAACAGTCGCGCTCCCGCTCCGAAACCGGCAGGATGAGGAAAGAATCACCTGCGCGGTGGGCGCCCGTTGCGACGGGGGCGCAACGTAAATCGCGAGATACGCGCAACGCGTCTCTCGCTCTCGGCCGTGAGAGAAAAAGACGCATCCTGCGGATTTTTCGATTAATACCGGGTGCAGGGCTCAGCCCTGCCATCGCATAGTCGCGAAAAGATGCGCTGCGCAGATTTTCGCGTCTTCTCACTGCGGGTGCAGGGGCCGCAGCCGCTGCCCAAGGAAGCGTGAAACCTACGGTGGGTTTCACATTCGATTACGTTCCCGGCTATAAGAAATGTGGGCCGCGACGAGAATCGCAAAATCACGCGGACCCCTCGACCACGAAGGGAGATCATCCGGAAATGGCCAAGCTCAAAGGCAAGGTGACAATCGTAACCGGCGCAAGCCGTGGCATCGGCAAGGAAATCGCCGAACTGTTCGCCAAAGAAGGCGCCAAGGTCGTGTGCTCCGCGCGCACGCTCAAAGAGGGCGAGCATCCACTGGAGGGCTCGCTCGAGACCACCGTCGCCAGCATCAGGAAAACGGGCGGCGAAGCAACCGCGGTCACCTGCGACGTCTCGTCGGAAGCCGACTGCGAGAAACTGGTCGCGCAAACGCACAAGCTCTACGGACCGGTTGACGTACTGGTGAACAACGCGGCGTTGACCTACTTCATTCCGGTCAAGGATTTCCCGCCCAAGCGCTGGATGCGCTCGTTCGCGGTCAACCTTCACGGCCCGTTTATGCTGAGCCAGCTGGTGCTCAAGGACATGATCGCGCGCAAGTCCGGATCGATCGTCAACATTTCGTCAGGCGCGGCGATCGGACCCGGCCGCGGACCATACAAGAACGCCACCGTCTTTCGCGGCGGCGTATGCTACGGCGCCGAAAAGGCCGCGCTCGAGCGCTTCACGCAAGGTCTCGCGGAAGAAGTTTACGACGATGGAATCTCGGTGACCTGCGTGTCGCCGTCGCAAGTCGTCGCGACACCGGGCACGGCTCATCATCACCTGGTCGCAGGACCCGACGACCCCAGCGGCGAGCCGGTCGAATGGATGGCGCAGTCGGCGCTGATTCTCGCCACCGAACCGCTGGACAAGGTGACGGGGCTGGTGACGTACAGTCAGCCGCTGCTCAAGCAGTACGGCGTGATCGAAAAGGGCGTCGGGATCGGATTCGGCCGCACCGGCAGCGGTTACAGTTTGATCTAGCTGCGCGCGATCTTTCCTTGAAAAAGAAGCGGCGCGACGATCG
>NZ_DATCTO010000044.1 GCF_036567905.1 Candidatus Binatus sp. | reverse complement strand
GCCGGCGCCCGGCTCATCGCCCGCGCCCAGCGGGCGCGCGCCGGGAAACGGTGTCGCGAGCGTTGGGCAAACTCCTACTGGGCGTCCGAGCCGCTTCATCACGAGATCGACGAGCTTCTGCGCAATCTCGCGATGCGTCGTGAACTTTCCTCCTGCCACCGTGATCAGTCCCGACGGACTTTCGAGTATCACTTCCTCGCGCGGCACCGCCGACGGCGCCGCCGCCCCCTTTTCCGTCCTGACGAGCGCGCGCAGTCCGGCGAAGCTGGTCGCCAGATCGGCATTCTCAAGCTTGATCCCCGGCAGGCTCTCGGCCAGCACCGCGAGCAGATATTCGATGTCGTCGGGCTGCGTCCTGACGCTTGCGGGATCGCCCGCGTAATCGGTGTCGGTGGTGCCCACCAGCACGTAACGGTCATGCGGCATCACGAACACGATGCGCCCGTGCTCGTCGCCCAGCACGATCGATTCGCGCACCGGCAGAACCGTTCGCGCAAACACCAGATGCACGCCCTTGGTCAATCGCACGCTCGGCTTCGACAACGGATCGTCCATCCGCCGAATCTCGTCCACCCACGGGCCGGCCGCGTTCAGGAATGTTTTGGCGCGAAGCTCAAGGCCGGCGCCGCCGAGCAGATCGCGCACGCTGGCCGACGCGATCTTCCCACCGGCCGGGCTTAAATGTTCGACCGCCGCGTAATTGGCGACCGCCGCGCCGTGCAAATCCGCGTCGAGCACGTTCTCGAACGTGACGCGCGCGTCGTCGGCCCACGCGTCGAAGTACATCGCGCCGCCGGTCAACCCGTCGCGGCTGAGCGCGGGCTCGGTCTCGCGCACCTCGGCGGCATTGAGGGTCGAGTGCCACTCTTTGAACGGCATTCCCGCCAACAGGTCGTACAGCGTCAGTCCCATCGCCATCGTGAACCGATTGAAGCCGCGCCCGCGATACACCGGAAACAGAAATTGAATCGGATGCACCAGGTGCGGCGCCGTGAGATGGCGCAAGCGCTCGCGCTCGCGCAGCGCCGCGTACACCAGTTTGAGTTGTCCCTGCGGGAGATAGCGAAAACCGCCGTGAATCAGCTTGGACGATCGCGACGACGTGGCGCAGGCGAAATCGCCGCGGTCTATCAGCGCAACGCGCAGTCCCCGCATCGCAGCGTCGCGCGCGACGGCGGCGCCATTGATGCCCGCGCCGATTACCGCGAGATCGAATTCCTCATCGCGAAATCTTGCCAGACTCTTTTCACGGTTCAGCGTCATCAATGGCCCCTGCCTCAGTAATTCACCAGAGCGAGAAAAATGTCGCTGACGTTGGTCCCCGTCGGCCCCGTGAGGAACAGCCCGCCCGCCGCTTTGAAGAAGCTGTACGAGTCGTTGCGGATCAATGCTGTCGCAGCGCTGACTCCGGCGCGATCGCCGTCGGCGACCGTGGCCGGCGACGCGAATGCTCCGGCCGCGTCCGTCGGCCCGTCGATTCCGTCGGTGCCCGCGAACAACGCCGTGATTCGACGCCCGGGTCCGATCTCCGACAGTTCGATTGCCGCCGCCAGCGCGGATTGCTGGGCGCGTCCGCCCCGCCCCGCTCCGCGCACCGTCACCACCGGCTCGCCGCTTGCCATGGCGCATACCCGCTCGCGCGTGATCTGGCACAGGCGCTGCGCAATCGCGCGGCCGACGTCGTTGGCCTCGCCGCGCAGCTCGATCCATCGATCCGGATGATAGCCGAGGGCAGCAGCCGCCTGCTCGGCGCCCTCAAGCGCAACCTCGCCGTCGCCAATGATCACGTTGGTCACGCGTTCGAGGATCGGATCGTTGGTCTTTACCGTCGCGTCGGCTTCGCCCGCTACCGCCCGCTCGAGGTACCCGCGCACAGACTCGGGCGCACGCCCCCATACGTTGCGCCGCTTCAGCACCGCGACCGCGTCGCCGAAGCTGCTCCAGTCACCCGCGGTCAGCCCCGAGCCAATCGTCGCCAGGTCGTTGCCCGGCACGTCGGACAGGATCAGCCCGAGCACGCGTGCGCCGCCGCAATGGCGGATGAGCCGCCCGCCCTTCACGGCCGAAAGATGCCTGCGCACGACGTTGAGCTCGCGAATCGACGCGCCGGCTTTGAGCAGCGCTTGATTAACCGCGATCTTGTCCGCCAGCGCTATCCCCTCGGCCGGCCACGTGAGCATCGCCGACGCGCCTCCGCTCAGCGCGACAATCACCAGGTCGTCCGCCGCCGCCCCATGCAACATCTCGCACGCCGCATGCGCCGCAGCCTCGGATGACTCGTCGGGTACAGGATGGCTCGACGCGAGCACTCGCACTCTTTTCAGTTTTTTAAGTATTAAGGCCCGCTCCGCTGTCGCGGCGGTACCTTTTTTCAGTATTAAGGCAGGCTGCTTTGTCGCGGCTCTTGGAATTATGGCGAGCGCATCGGCGAGCTTGTCGGCGATTCGGCGTTCGATCTCATGCGCCATTGCGGCCGCCGCCTTGCCCACCGCCAGCATCAAGACTCGTGACGCGCCCGCGACCAAATCGGGAACCTGCTCCGCGCCGTGACATCCGCCGTCCATCGCGCGCCCGACGAGCCGGGCGGGATCTACAGCCGCGACGGCCGCACGATAGATCGTTTCCAGGTCCGCCCGCGCCGCCCTTTGGGAATCGGAATCTGTAGTCGGTGAACTCACTTACTTCAGTATTAAGACTTTTTCACCAGTAAGAGCGCGCTCCGGTGGCGCGGCTTTTTTCAGTATGAAGGCAGGCTGCGCGCTACCGTCGCAGCACGCGGATTTTTCCCGATGACTCCGCAACCAGGACCACATCCGCCATCGCGATGAACAAGCCGGTGCCGACCACGCCCGGAATCGCCAGCAGCTCTCGATCCAGCCGCGCCGGACTGGCGATCTTCTTCACCGCGCAGTCGAGAATCCAGTTGCCGTTGTCGGTAACCAGTTCCTTGCCTTCGTTTTCGCGAATTCGCGGCTTCATCCCGAGCGCTTTGATCTTCGCCATCGCGAGCGGCACTCCGAACGGAATCACTTCCACCGGGATGCTCCCGCGATGGCCGAGTTTCGGCACCAGCTTTTCCTCGCCGACCAGCACGACGAACCGGCGCGACGATGCGGCCACGATTTTTTCGCGCACCAGCGCTCCGCCGTAGCCCTTGATCAGATTGAGGCGCGGATCGACCTCGTCGGCGCCGTCGAAGTCGGTGTCGATTTTTCCTCCGTCCGCCAGCGTGACGATCGGGATTCCCACCGAGCGACCGAGTTGCTCGCTCGCGCTGGAAGTCGGCACGCCACGAACTTGAATCCGGCTGGCTCCCAGAGCCCGAATGAACGCGCTCGCCGCCCTGCCGGTGCCAAGTCCGATGGTATGCCCGGGCTTGACGTAGCGAAGCGCATATTGACCGAGTGCGTCGAGTGCATCGTCGTTGGCAGCCATCAATTGTTCCTTTTGAGTTTCGGGACGACGATCATCGGCTCGCTGTGCGGTCGCGACTCGCAGAATCCTGAATCGCGCGCGCCCGTGGGCACGGGAAGCCAGTATTAAGAAGGGAAAACATGGCGCGCTGTATAAAGACCCTCACCTTCATCCTCTCCCTAACAGGGAGAGGAAAAATAAAGCCCCGTAAATTCGCGCCGCGGTCACGGCTTGCCGTTGCGCAGCAGCTGCATGAACTCCTGGCGCGTCTCGGTGTGAGTGCGGAACGCGCCGAGCATCGCCGACGTGGTGACGTAGCAATTCTGCTTCTCGACGCCGCGCATCCGCATGCACAGATGCTCGGCCTCGATCACCACGGCGACGCCGAGCGGCTGGACCTCCGCCATGAGCGTGTGCGCGATCTGGGTGGTCAACCGCTCCTGCACCTGGAGCCGTCGCGCGTAAATTTCCACCAATCGCGCCAGCTTCGAGATTCCGACGATCTTGCGATTGGGCAGGTAGGCGACGTGCGCCTTGCCCATGAACGGCAGCAGGTGATGCTCGCACAGGGAGTAGAAGTCCAAATCCTTGCACAGGATCATTTCCTGGTAGTCCTGTTCGGCAAACAGCGCGTCGTTGATCGCTTCCTTTGGATCCATGGCGTAGCCGCTGGTTAGAAATTCATAAGCGCTGGCGACGCGCGCGGGCGTGCGTTTGAGTCCTTCGCGATCCGGGTCCTCACCGATATGGCGGATGATGACGCGAACCGCATCTTCGACTTTGCCGCGGCCATTTGCATTTGGATTGTTGCGGGCGATCGTTTCGGCGTTCGCTTTTTCCACTGTTAATCCCCGGCCGGCGCGATTCTTGTCCGCGCGAATACGCTTCATCTGCCGATCTCCTCGCGCCAGCGGCTGAACTGTAGAGCCAGCTCGATCGCCAGTGACGGGCCGCCACCGCTCATGATGATGAACCCCGCCGCCTCACCAGCCAACGACTTCATCAGCTCCATGTTCTCGCGCAGCGAAAGCGCGCGCACCTCTTCTTCGCTCATCCCGCCGAACCTGTCCAGATGGCTCCGCGCACCGCTTAGATCTTTCACGCGATCGATCAGGTAGGTCGCCATCGCCTCGCGCTTGACCGGGAGAATCCCAAGCATCGTCCTGATTCCGAGGCTGTTGGCTTTGGCAATAAAGCGCCGCCCGGTCTCGGCGTCGAACACCGGCTGCGTGATCACGAAGCGCGCGCCGGCGGCGGCCTTGCGCGCAAGGAGGGCGAACTCGCGCTCGAGGTTCTTTCGATTCGGATTGGCGACCGCACCGGCAACAATCGACGGGACCCTCTTCAGGGGCGGCTTGCCCTCGCCGGTGTCGCCGCGATTCAAGTCGCCGATCATCGCGAGCAACCGGCATGCGTCGATGTCATGCGCGGCGATCGCGGCGCCGTCGGCGCCGGGAGGGATTTTGTCGCCGTTGAGCGCAACCACCGCGTCGATCCCCAGAGCTGCCGCGCCCAGCAGATCGGATTTCAGCGCGAAGCGGTTGCGGTCGCGGCACGAGAGGTTCAGCACGACCGGGATTTTCAGGCGCCCCTTGATCGCGGCGGCGAAGACCAGCCCCGACATCTTGACCTTGCCCAGCGCGTTGTCGGTCAGGTTGATCGCATCGACGTGCCCCGCCAGCTCGGCGAGGCGGCGAAGCAGCGGCCCCGGATTGATTCCGCGCGGGGGAGAAACCTCGAGCCATAGCGCAGGCGCGGCGGCGTTCAGGCTGTCAAGAATTGAAGGCAACGGATTTCTCCGCGGAGAGGTGAATCAGGCCGCGTGTCTCAATCCCTCACGCCTGCCGGCGCTCGGTCGCTTTGACCTTCTGGTATTTGCGGTAGTCGTATCCGGTCGCCATCGCCATCAGCAGCGGCTCCATCCCGCCCTGGCGCTCGCGGCGCAGCACCCGCAGGCGATCGAAGAACTCGCGGAAGTCCTTGTCCACGCGATTGTGGCCGTCCACCGGCTGCAGAAAGAAATCGCGCAGGCGCGTGACGGTGAAGCGCAGCGACGAAAACCGCAGCTCGTTGGGAAACGCGTCCCATTCCGCCAACGACAGCGTGCGCACCGACTCGTAGCCCGACAGCAGATAGCGGAAGCGGTCGAGCGAGTAGGCGCCGTCGACGAAGCACAGTGCATTGACAGCCGTGGCGATGTCGAAAATGAACTTGCCGCGGCAGGCGGCGTCGAAATCGAGCATCGCGGTCAGCCGCTCGCCGCGAAACAGCAGGTTGTCGGCGAAGATGTCGCCGTGGATGACGCCCTTGGGCAGCTTGCTCTCGAGGTAGCGCGTCAGATACTCGACCTCGTCGTCCAGGGTGCGGCAAATCTTGCGGAAATAGTTCGGCAGCCGGTTGCGCACGGTCAGGTACAGGTCGGCGATTCGCTCGAAGCTGAAGCGGTTGTCGATTCCCTTCTTGTACGCTTTGCCGATTACATGCAGATCGCCAAGGGTGTGACCGATGGTCTCGAGCTGGCTCGGCTTGAGCCGCGCGGGCGCCAGCACCTTGCCCTCCTGGTACTTGAACAGCGACACGCAGCGGTTGTTGAAATTGCGGTAAAAGCGGCCCATCCGATCCTGCATCGGATGCGGGCAGGGAAACGAATGCTTGCGCAGGAACGAAAGCAAATCGATTTCGCGCTTCAGTTCGTTCTCGCGCTTGACCTCGTCCAACCGCAGCAGGAATTTGCCCTTGGCGGCTTCGAGCAGGTAGTTGGTGCTGACGGATCCTTCCGGGATGCCGGTCGCGCTGGTGACGCGGCCCAGACCGTAATCGTCCGCGAGCTCCTTGAGAAACGGTTTGCTTAACTCGGTGTAAACGGCCATGAGGAGGTGCAATCGATCGAAGGACTGTCAGTCGGCCAAGTCTAGGGCGTGATTGGCAGTTCGTCAACTAGGGGTCAGAAAACCCTGCTAAACAAGGGGTGTCGTGAATTCGGCAAGTGGTCTCAGGACAGCCGCGATAATGTCCAAGTTGCCACAAGCGTCGCGCGAGACTAAATCAATCTCATGCCTACATCGAGAAAAACCACCGCGAAAACTCCGAAGAAGACCGCAGGCGCTCGCGCCAAGGCCACCGGTCCTGCCGCGTCGAACAGCGCCAGCGCCGCGCTTCAAGGAAAAAAGGCGCCCGCGTTCGCGCTGTCCGACGCCGACGGAAAAACCGTCGCGCTGAAAGATCTGATCGGCTCGAACAACCTGGTGCTGTACTTCTATCCGAGGGACATGACGCCCGGATGCACGGTCGAGGCGTGCAGCTTTCGCGACAACATCGCGCCGATCAAAGCGCTCGGCGCAAAAGTCGCCGGCATCAGCGCCGACTCGAGCGACTCGCACGCCAGGTTCGCCGCCAAGCACGGCCTCAACTTCCCGTTGCTCGCCGATCCCGGCAACAAGGTCTGCCGGCTCTACGGCGTGTACAAGAAGAAGTCGCTTTACGGGCGCGAGTTCATGGGCATCGAGCGCACCACGTTCGTGATCGACAAAGCGGGCGTCGTGCGCCGCGTCTTTCCCAAGGTTAAGGTCAACGGGCACACCGACGAAGTGATCGAGGCGCTCAAAGAGATCGGCTGATTGCCAGCAACGACGCGCCGGCCCCGCGGCCGGCGCGTCGTTTACATTCCTGGCGCGGTTTCAGCGCCTTACTACGGCCGCTTAATCCCCGGACGGGACCGATCACGGGAACGGGCAGTCATGCTCGCCGGCGACCGGCGGCGGCGCCGTCGGCACGGTGGCGTTAAGCGACGGCGAGTTCGTGAAATCGAACAGGTCGAGCCCGGGGTTCGCGTTGGCGTCGCGCAGCGTCAGATGCGCCCCCGCGAGGAAGCGCTGCTCGATGAAGGCCAGCATCGAGGTGTGGTCGGTGATCGTGTGCGAGACGTAATGCGGCTTCGCAAACGGCGAGATCGCAACGAACGGGACGCGGAAGCCAAGCTGGTTGAAGTTCGCGCAATGACGCGGGTACGGCCCGGTCGCGGTCAGGCCCGGGCAGATTGCGGTAGCGTCGCTTAAGCTCTCGCTGCACTGCTGGCCGCCTCCCGGCTGCTCGCTCGCCGGCGGATTCGATGCGTCGGCGCATTGCCCCGGATTGATCCCGTCCGGGTTGAGCGCTCCGTGCTGCGGCGCGGCCGGCGGCGGCACGTGATCGTAAGCGCCGCCGTGCTCATCATAGGTGAGGAAGACGACCGTGTCCTTCCAGTTGGGGCTATTTCGCACCGCCTGGATGATCTGCGAGGTGACGTATTGGCCGGCCCGGATATCGAATGGCGGATGTTCGTCGGTCTCGTATACGGCTCCGTTGATCACCTGGTCCGGCGCGAATGAGGGATCGACAAACGACACCTGCGGCAGCGTGCCGTTGGCCGCCGCGGTCATGAAATCGCTGCCCCCGAACGGACTCGGACCGGAGACGGTGCGGGCATGCGCGATCAGGAAGGGCAGGAAGTCGCCTTCGAAGATCACCGAGGTGGGCAGATCCTGGTAATAGTTAATCCAGCTGATTCCAGCCGCGTCGAGCAGATCGAAGATCGACCCGGTGATCGGCTGGTAGCCAATGGTCGTGTCCAGCCCCATGGTCGGCAGGAATCCCGGCGGGTAAATTTCGGTACCCGTGGTGACGTGGCCGAACGAGGTCGCGGCCATTTCATAGGCGCGGTTCGGGAACGTCGGCCCGACTACCGAGCAGAAATGGCGGTCGCTGATCGCAAACGTCTGCGCCAGCCCGTAATAGAACGGCAGATCGTTCTGGTTGTAATAACCCATAGTGTCATTGTGGCCGAAATCCGGCGTCCCGGAGACTTGCTCGGTCTGCGCGTTGACGTCCACAAAGCCGTCGTTGAGCGAAAAAAACAGCGCCGCCGCAGGATCGAACAGGTTGGCCTCCATATGGCTACCCTGCCAGTCATGCTGCAGGTCCGGACCGGGACAGTAGTTGTTGTCGTGGAATGCGAATATCAGGTGACCCCTTTCGTCGAAATTGAAGTTGAAGCAGAAAAGATTTCCACCACCGATAGGTAAACAGCTTAGTCCGTCAACGCAGGAGTGATCGTTGCGCCCACAGGGGCCTGGATGGTACGGACCGCGCGCTGCGTACGGCAGCGCGCCAAAGTAGTTGTCGAATGAGTGGTTCTCCTGCATCACAATGACGATGTGATTGACCGCGTTGAGGTTGCCGTCGGCGCGGGCTGTCGCGACCGACAATCCCAGCGCCGCCATCGAGATGAACAAGCCGGCTGCTACGATCGCCCTGCATCTCATGATTTCCCCTCCGTCGCACGGGGTGGTTGCGTTGGCCTGCGCCGCCCCCGAAGCAGCGCAGGTCAGACTACGAATGAATGAAGTTACCTGCTGATAAAATCGCTGCGCCCGCCGTAAGGCAAGACAAAATCGTACCGTCCCGCAACGACGCTGGGTTTAGCCACGCCTGATTGATTTACGCGCGCGGAATTGAGGTCAACAGCCGCCGAGGCGACGCGTCACGAAGCGGCGGCGCGATTCGTATCGAGCAGATTGTCGCGCAGAAATGCGCGCAGTTCGGGCTCGACGCACTTGCCGAGGTCGTGCGACGCTTGCGGGAAATAGCGCGTCGATACCTTGGCGCCGCGCACGCGCAATGCGTCGGCGAGCTTGACCGCCTGCCCCACCGGCACCCGATTATCCCGCTCGCCATGCATGATCAGCACGCTGCACTCGAGCTTGCGCGGCAAATTCGCGATCACGCTGCGCTCTTTCAGGATTCGCCTGCTCGGCCATACTTCGCGCAGGATCGACAGCTTGGTGCGCAGCGTCGCTTGCGGCCATAGCGTGATCGGATCGTAACATCCCGATTGCAGGATGAGCGCGCGCGGGCGCGAGTCGTAGTCCATCAACAGACCCGCCGCGACCGCGCCATGGCCGAGTCCCCACACCGCCAGCCGCGTCGAGTCAACGTCGGTGCGCCCCGCCAGCAGGTCCAGCGCCCGCAGCGACGCCACCACCGACGGCTGCCCCACGAATCGGCTCGGCCCTGACGATCTGCCGTAGCCCGGGACATTCACGCACGCGACCTGGATACCCATCGCCGCGATATCCTGGCTCATCTTCACGCATCGATCGACGTCGCCCTCGCCCCCGTTGAGCACCAGCAGCCCGGGCCGCCGTCCCTGCCCCGCGCTGCGCGTCAGGTAGCCCTCGATATGGTAATTCTTGGGGCCCATCGCGACATCGAAGTTGAATTGATCGACGTTCTTGTAACTCGACTCGATCGATTTGCCGGGAATCCGGCACGCGAGCATCGACGTAGCAAGCGCAATCGCCACCATCCAAAGTCTGGCCAATCTCAATGTCGGGACCGGGTGCATCTCTGATCGTGAGCCGCGCGATGGGCTGGGCAAACTGCCGGGCAAGTTAATCGGAAACTCGGCTGACCTCGTCCGGTAATCTACTCGCGTTGTCACAAATTGAAAACAGCTTGGTTACCTTCCGGCAACAATGCAGATTGAATCGCGCCGGGGTTTAACCGATACTTCTTGATTCGCAAGCGTAATTTTCGATTTATTTTTCACTGGCGCTATTTCAACCCGGTGGCGGCAATGGCAACGCAGGCACAAAAAGCAGCTCCCGCATCGGCGGCAATCGATTTCGACAAAAACGGCGGCGTCGTCGCCGCAATCGCCGTCGACCACCTGAGCCACCGCGTCCTGACCGTCGCCTACATGAACCGCGAAGCGTTCGACGAGACGGTCGCCACCGGCCGCGCCTGTTACTTCTCGCGCTCGCGCAACAAGCTTTGGCGCAAGGGCGAAGAGTCGGGGAATTTTCAACTCGTCCGCGAGATTCGCATCGACTGCGACGCCGACGCGCTCGTAGTCGCCGTCGAGCAGCTCGGCGACGGCGCCGCATGCCACATGGGCTACGAGTCGTGCTTTTTTCGCAAGCTCGACGCCGGCGCATGGAAAATCGTCGAGCCACGCAAAGTCGATCCCGCCAAATACGGCCCCGGCTATGGGCATCAGTCCAAGCCCGGCGCCAGCCATGACGTTAAGAAGCCGGCGGGTTGATCGCAATCGGGAAAAAAAGCCACATGCCTGATCAAGTCCTGAAATTCGGCATCCCCAAGGGCAGCCTCGAGCAGCAGACGCTCGAGCTGATGCACAAATCCGGATGGCGCATCACGGTCGGCTCGCGCTCCTATATTCCGACCACCGACGATCCCACGCTCAGTTGCCGCATCCTGCGCCCGCAGGAGATGCCCCGCTACATCGCCGACGGCTCGCTCGACGCGGGCATCACCGGCAGCGACTGGATCGTCGAGAACAACGTGACCCTCCATCAGGTCGAGAGCTTCGTGTACGCCAAGGCCACGTTGACGCCTTCGCGATGGGTGCTATGCGTGCGCAATGATTCGCCGGTCAAGCGGCTCGAGGACCTCCAGGGCAAGCGAATCGCGACCGAGATGGTGCAGTTCGTCACGCGAATCCTGGCCGAGCGCAAAGTCAAAGCAGAAGTTGAATTTTCATGGGGCGCCACCGAGGCCAAAGTCGCCGAGGGAATCATCGACGCCGCCATCGACGTAACCGAGACCGGCTCCTCGCTGCGCGCCAACGGACTGCGCATCGTCGAGGAATTGCTGGTCTCGAATCCCGTGCTGGTCGCCAATCCTGCCGCATGGACCGTCGCCTGGAAGCAGGCCAAGATTCGCCAGCTCGGGATACTGATTCGCGGCGCGCTCGACGCCGACAGCCGGGTCTTCATCAAGTTGAACGTCGCCAAAGACAACCTCGAAAAAGTGATCGCGCTGCTGCCGTCGATCACCGCGCCCACCATCTCGCACCTCTACCCGTCTCCCGCGCTCAAAGGCGTGGAATGGCTCGGGGTCGAGACCGTCATCGCCGAGCACACGGTGCGCGAGCTGTTCCCCAAGCTGCTCGAAGCCGGCGCCGTCGGCATCGTCGAGTTCCCGCTCAACAAAATCATCGGCTGAGCAGGGGTGAGCCCTGCACCCAGTATTAAGGCCGCCCGCCGTTGGCGGGCGCGGGCCCCTGCCAACGGCTTAATACTGCGCTGCCGTCGCCACGGGCAGGGGCTGCGGCCCCTGCACCCGCAGTGAGAAGACGTGAAAATCTGCGCGGCGCATCTTTTCGCGACTACACTATAGAAGAGACCGCGCGCGACAACGGAGCCCGGCATTAATACCGGGTGCAGCTCAGCCCTGCCCGTTGGCGGGCGGTCGTTGGCACGACGGGCCAGTATTAATTCGCTGCGCTGCCGTCGCCACGGCCAGGGGTGACCCCTGCGCCCGAGGCTAAGATAAGGATGCGGGACTTCGTCCCTGCTAGAACTTTTTTTGTGTCATCCTGAGCGAAGCGAAGGATCTCGCGCGCGAGCGCGTGCTACGGGCGCCGGACGCCGGAGCGCCCGTCGAGATTCTTCGCTACAGCAGCTTTCGCTCAAAATGACACCAGTTCTGTTTCAGAGTCTGGGCTCCTCAAATCTTGCGGGCGGGTAAGAATATAGCGATAAGCAAGCCGATGAAGTTTGGAGATATCGCGGCGGTCGCGTTGACCGGTTGGCTCCTGATGGCGCCATCGGTGGATTGTGCGCGGGATGGATTGCAGCGCCAGACGCCGCTGTCGCAGTGGGAGCGGGTCGATAGTTTCACCTCGCAGGAGAGCTGCGAAAATTATCGGGCGATCGTGATCGAAGCGGAGAAGAGCGATGGCGGCAACGCTTACGTCGAGCGGTATTCGTACTCGATTTGCGTGCAGGCCGACGATCCGCGGCTCAAGGCGCAGTAGGCGGAAGCGTCGGCAGCCCTCCGTCCTTGTGGCTGGAATTGCGACAAAGCGGCTTGTTTGACCGACTGATTGCCCCTCTTGGACTAATTTAGCACTTTTTGCTATAGAGACTTGTCAGCGGCTTGGGGGAACACTAACCGGCATGGCTACGAACAGGCTCATCGCGACCGTCGATGGTCTTGCGGGCGAGGTTTTCGCCGCCGCCGACCATACCCGCCGTCGCCGGCTGCCCGCATTTCCGACCGCACGAAACGAAATTACCCGTCGTGAGTACGGCCATTCGCTACGCAGCTGTTTCAACCGTGCTGAAGTGCGCGAAATTATCCGGGAGGTCCGCAAGGCAGAGCCCCGCTTGAACCAGGAGCCGATCCGGTACGGTTCGATGAGCGAACTATGCGAGCGAGCCTCGAGCATGAGCGCGTGCCTGGGCGCCGATTTCCGGATTGCCAAACTGTCGTGGCCTTCCGGGCTGGCGCTGTGGGGCTTTTATTTGAGCCGTGGCCCCGGATTGAAAAAGCGCCCGCTGATCTGCGTCAACGCCGCGCATCATCGCACCGCGGCGGCAATGGCGTTTGGCCACGAGGTCGGCCATCATGTGACCGCGAGACTGTTCGGGATGGGCGCGCATCCGCCGCTCCCTTCGCTCTATACCGGCTTCGAATCGCATCTCGACGATCCGCTCGAACTGGCTGCCGACATCACGGTGAGCCTGGCGATGTATCCGCGCAACACCGCGCTGAAATTTTTCCGTGAGATCGAGCGCGAGACGAAACAGACCGCCGGACATCGCCTCGGCTCGGCCACCCGTGCGGCGGCGGACGACTTTTGGCGTCAAACCGGCCTCGATCGCGCGCGTCTATCCACTGAGCAAAAGGTTCAGTATCAGGCTGGCTCGATCCATTTCACCAGGCTGCGCCAAGCCCTGCTCGACCAATACGGCATCTGAAATCTTTAAAGTCGCGCACGCGATGGCGACATTTCGAGCGCCGCGCACAATTGAGCGCTTGCTCAAAGGCGCGCGGTATGGTTCGATTGCGTGTTCGGGGTCGATCGAAACAGTAATCCATCCAAAAAAATCGAGCCGCAACGAAAGACCCTCGACCTGCAACCGAATCGAATCGGTCTGAATACAAACCCGAGTGAAGGTTTTTTTGGCCGCGAGCCACGAGCAATGAAAAGGACCTACCAGCCTCACAACCGCCGACGCAAACGAACCCATGGATTCCTGGCGCGGATGGCCACGCCGGGCGGACGCAAGGTGCTCAAGCGCCGCCGCGCCAAAGGCCGCACGCGTCTGGCAATCTCGATACCGCCCAAGCAGCCGGGCTAACCTCCGTGCGCACATCATTGAGCTTCGCGGCGGCAGACCGGCTGCATCGAAGCGCGGAATTCATCCGCCTCCAGCGCGCCGGCGTGCGATTCCAGAGCCCCCACTTCGTGGTCTATGCCGGTAATCTGGCGGGTAATCAGGACGGCGAGCCGGCGCGCTCGCGGCTGGGCGTGACGGTGTCGCGCCGGGTCGGTATCGCGGTGGCGCGAAACCGGGTGAAGCGCCGCGTGCGCGAGATTTTCAGACGGGCGATTCGCGATGATCTTCCAGCGGGCACGTCGATAGTCGTAATCGCGCGCGCCGGCGCGGCCACGCTCGCGTCGGCGGCGATCAACAATGAACTTGCCATGGCGGCGCGCAACCTGAGCGGACGAATGGCAGCCAAAGGCGCTTTCGCCGGGCGCAATTGATGCCGCGCGCAGACACAGCAGATCGATCGAAAGCGTCGTTGTCGGCGCGGCTGGTGGCGATTGGCGCCGTGGCGATTTATCGCGCGGCGATCTCGCCGGTGATCCATGCGCTCAACGGACCGGCGTGCCGCTTCGAGCCGAGTTGCTCGGTGTACGCGCGCGACGCGATTGCGCAATACGGGACGATTCGGGGCGGTGCGATGGCGATTTGGCGAATCGCGCGATGCAATCCGATGGGCGGGCATGGGTACGATCCCGTGCCGGCGGCAGGGGTGAAGGCGAACCAATGAAGGGGAGATGCGAAATCGTATGTGAAACCCGCCGTGGGTTTCACACTTCCTTGGGCAGGGGTAACCCCTGCACCTTAGTGAGGAAGAAGAAAGATGCGGGCTCCGCCCTGTTAGAACAGGTTGGTCAGGAAATAGCCCGCGCGTGGCGATCGCCGATGCAGATAAGGAACTGATTTTGGATTCGAGTCGAGTTCTGATCGCGGTAGTTTTGTCGATAGTACTGGTAGTCGCCTACCAGGAGCTGGTGCTGAAGCGATTTTTTCCGCCGCCTACTGAACAGCAGCAGCAGGCCGCGCAGCAGGCGAAAGCGGCCAAGGCGGTAGCGCCTGGAGCGGCTGCCAGCGGAGTTGCGGCTCCGGCGGCAGTCGCCATCGGCGCGGTCGAAAGCGGGCAGCAGTCGGTCGCGATGGCGCCGTCGGGGGCGGCGGGGCCCGAAAGAACCGTCGAGGTCGATACCGATTTTTACGTTGCGGTGTTCACGACTCGCGGCGCGCGGCTCAAGAGTTTTATTCTGCGGCGTTACCGGCAAAACGCGCCCAAGGACAGTCCGCCCTACGAGATGGTGCAGATCCCGCCGGGAGGGGTTCTGCCGCTCGGCGCGTTGATGACCCGTGGCGGACAGCTCCTCGACGACCGCGATTTGAGCTACGCGACGACCGCGCCCGCGCAAATCAAGCCGGCTGCGGGAGCGGACGCGACGGCCACCTTTGTGGCCAGGGCGGCGGACGGCACTACTATCACCAAGACTTTCACCTTCCGCGCGAGCAGCTACGTGTTTTCGATGGACGTGGCGATCGCGGCCGGCGCCGGCGCGGGCGGCCCGGCGCCGAATCAAATTGGCGTGTCGATGAGCCAGCCGCTAACGGCGCATCAGGGGTACTACGATATTCCGGAACTGCAGGCCGACGTCGGCGACAAGGTTTACACCGAGAACGAAAAAAAAATGAAGCAGGGAGTGCCGCCGGTGGCGGGCACGATCACGTACGCGGGCTTCGGCGATCGATACTTTCTGGCGGTATTTCTGCCGGTGGCGCCGACCAGCGGCACGTTGGCGATGGCGTACGCGGGTGACGAGGCGATCGCGCGGGTCCTGTTCGACGGCGCGGCGCGAATTCATAGCGAGATTTACATGGGGCCGAAGCTGCTGGAGGCTCTGGAAGCGGTAAATCCGGCGCTGCACAAGTCGATCGATTTCGGCTTCTTCGGAATCCTGGCGATCGTTTTTCTGCGCGCGCTGAAGTTATTTCACTACATCGCGCCCAACTACGGCGTCGATATCATCTTGTTGACGGTGTCGATCCGGATTGCGTTCCTGCCGATATCGATCAAAAGCCAGCGCTCGATGATGAAGATGCAGCGGCTGCAGCCGCAGATGACGCGGCTGCGCGAGAAGTACAAGGACAACAACGAGCAGTTGCAGAAGGAGATGGTGGATCTCTACAAGCGCAATCACGTCAACCCGCTGGGCGGGTGCGCACCGATGGCGCTGCAGTTGCCGATTTTCATCGGGCTGTACGAGGCGCTGCTGAACTCGGTCGAGCTGCGTCACGCGCCGTTTGTCGGCTGGATCAATGATTTGTCAACGCCCGACTGCCTGCATATACCGGGGCTGCCGCAGTTGCCGATGGTGCATTGTCACGGGCTGCCGGTGCTGGTGCTGCTGATGGGCCTGACCAGTTTCCTGCAGCAATACATGACGCCGACCTCGCCGGATCCGAATCAGCAGAAGATGATGATGCTGACGCCGCTGATTTTCACTATCATGCTGATAAACTTTCCGGCGGGACTGGCATTGTATTATTTTTCGTCGAACTTGCTGGGAGTGATCCAGCAGTATTTCCTCAACCGCGAATTTCAACAATACACCCCGGCCACATGAGCAATGTCGACTCGATAGAACTAGCGGCCGCCTCGGTGGAAGAGGCGACCAGGGAAGCCCTCGAACAGCTCGGCGCGCGCGAGGACGAGGTTGCGATCGAAGTGCTCGCTACGGCGCGCGCGGGCGTGCTCGGACTGGGCGCGCGGCAGGCGCGGGTGCGAGTGACGCGCAAGCGCGCGGATGCCGCGGGCGGCGGCGGGCATGCGGGATCGAACCCGCAAGTCCCCCAGGTTGCGCCAGCCTCGCCGTTGCCGCCGGCACGCAAGCAAGGCGCGCCTGAGCGGCGGGCGCTCGGGCGCGGGAATCAAGCGCGCGGCCGCGACGACGCCAGCGAGCGAGGCGCGAATCCGGCGCCATCGGCGGCGGCGGCGAACGCCGGTGACAACGACCACGACGAAACCGGCGGCGCGGCGGAGCGCAAAAACGCCGACGTCGAGGCGCAGCGCCGTGAGGCGACGCTAATCCTCAAACAGATCCTCGAGATCATGGGCGAGCGGACCGAAGTGCGGCAGATAGAAGTGGACGCGGAGACGGTCGAGCTCGAAATCAAGGGCGACGGTTCGGGAATCCTCATCGGGCGGCATGGTCAGACCCTCGACGCGCTCGAGTACATCGTGAATCGGATCCTGGCGCGGCGAATCAAGGATGCGGCGCCGATTTCACTGGAGACTGAATCGTATCGCGCGCGACGCCGCCAGCAATTGCATCGGATGGCGCTGGCGATGGGTGAGCAGGTCAAGCGCGAGCACAAGCCGCTGCGGCTCGAGCCGATGCCGGCGCGCGATCGGCGCGTGGTGCATCTGGCGCTCAAGGAAGATCCGATGATCACGACGCGCTCGGCCGGTGAAGGATTGCTGCGATCGATCGAGATAGTGCCTACCGAGAGCGGCCGGCGCGAACCGCGCGCAGAGGCGCCGCCGCGGGGACGGCGGCGCGAGCCTGAACGCGAGCCCCAACCCGAGCGCGAACGGACCGAGCCTGAGCGCGGCAATGAGGCGATTGGCGAACAGGGCGGATTCAAGCACGGGCAGAAGCGGATCGTGTAGCGAGCGCGGGTCGGCGAGATCGCTTTTCCCGCGCCCGTTGGCACGGGAGGCCAGTATTAAGAAGGGGAAACAGGGCGCGCTATATAAGGACTTTTCACTCTCCCCTTCATCCCTCTCCTTACAGGAGAGGAAATGATGCGCCGATCCGGTTGCGCACAGCTCTCCTGTCAGGGCGAGGCTATCAGGACGCTATCGATCGCCGAGCGGCTGGCCTTCCTTCCTTAGAGTCATAACCGGACAGTCACCAATCAGCCTGGGACATATTGGGCGCGTATGTTGTAGCGATCGGAAGGCTAATCCGATGGCACGGGCGGTGCTTTGTACGCTGGAGCGAACTGATGATGATGAGCAAGTTCCCAGCGGCGCATCGCAAGGCCGTGCGTCGGGATACGAACAGCAAGATAAATGTGGCGGCGAGCGCAAGCGGCCAAGTGATGGTGCTGATCTGCGCCGCGCGGGTCGCGGTCGTGGGCATGATTGCGGTCGTCGCCGATTTCAGCTTCATGCAAGACCAAAGGAACATGATGCAGACGGCGGCGGACAGTGCGGCGATGGCCGGCGCGGAGGAACTGAATTACGGCGATCTGGTGGCGGCGGGCCAGGCGGACGCGGCGAGCAACGGATACACCAACGGCCAAAACGGCGTCACTGTGGCGGTCAACAATCCTCCCAGCACCGGACCGAATTCGTCAAACACGGCGTACGTCGAGGCGATCGTCAGCATGCCCGAGCCGACTTATTTTCTGCGCGTGCTCGGAGTCAGCTCGATCGGCGTGTCGGCGCGCGCGGTCGCGTATAAGGGCGGCGGGCCCAACTGCATCTACGTGCTGGATCCGACGGCGTCGAGCGCGATGTCGGCCAGCGGCAGCGCCGTCATCCAGAGCAACTGCGGTCTGCTGGTCGATTCGAGCGCGTCAAACGGCATGGCGGTCAACGGCGGCGCCACGATCACGGCATCGGCCATCGGGGTCGTGGGCGGCTACACTGCCGACAGCAACGTCAGTTTTACGCCGACGCCGAAGACCGGGGTGATTGCAGCGTCCGATCCGCTGGCATACCTGCAGGCGCCCGCCGTGGGCTCGTGCGCCCACACCAATTTTTCGCTCAACGGAGCCGGGAGCAGCGGCAGTCCCTATCAGCTCTATCCCGGCACCTATTGCGGCGGTATCTCGGTCAACGGCAATTCCTGGCTGAATTTCAACGCGGGAACCTACGTACTCGCCGGGGGCGGCATGCTCATTAGAAGCGGCGCGGTGATGACCGGCGCCGGGGTGACGTTCTACAACACGACGGGGACCGGTGGTTACGGGCCAATTGCGCTGAGCGGAACCTCGACGGTGAATTTCAGTGCGCCGACCTCGGGTCCGCTGGCGGGAGTCCTGTTCTTTCAGGATCGCTCGGTCCCGACCGGCGCAGCAGGCAGCACGATAACCGGAAGTGCGGGATCGACCTTCGATGGGGCGCTCTACTTCCCGACGACGCAGGTTACCTACAGCGGCAACAGCAGCGTCAACGGTTACAGCATCGTGGTAGCGGACATGCTGGTGGTCAGCGGCAACTCGATGGTGAGCAACAACTATTCCTCGCTGACCGACGGCTCACCGGTAAAAGGAACGGTGCTGGCCGAATGAGTACGAACAGCAAGATGAATGTGGCGGCGAGCGCAAGCGGCCAGGTGATGGTGCTGGTCTGCGTCGCGCTGGTCGCGATCGTGGGCATGATTGCGGTCGTCGCCGATTTCAGCTTCATGCAAGACCAAAGGAACATGATGCAGACGGCGGCGGACAGTGCGGCGATGGCCGGCGCGGAGGAGCTGAAGTACGGCGACCTGGTGGCGGCAGGCCAGGCGGACGCGGCGAGCAACGGATACACCAACGGCCAAAACGGCGTCACCGTGGCGGTCAACAATCCTCCGAGCACGGGACCGAATTCGTCAAACACGGCGTACGTCGAGGCGATCGTCACCATGCCCGAGCCGACTTATTTTCTGCGCGTGCTCGGAGTCAGCTCGATCAGCGTGTCGGCGCGCGCGGCGGCGTATGAGGGCAACGGGCCCAACTGCATCTACGTGCTGGACCCGTCGGCCTCGAGCGCGATGTCGGTCAACGGCAACGTCGACATCCAGAGCGGCTGCGGTCTGCTGGTGGACTCGAGCTCCTCGAGCGGCATGGCGGTCAACGGCAACGCCACGATCGCGGCGCCGACTATCGGGGTCGTGGGCAACTACAGCACCACCGGCAACGTCAGTTTTACGCCGACGCCGAAGACCGGGGTGATTGCAGCGTCCGATCCGCTGGCATACCTGCAGGAGCCCACCGTCGGCTCGTGCGCTCACACCAATTTTTCGCTCAACGGGAACACGGGGAGCAGCGGCAGTCCCTACCAGCTCTATCCCGGCACCTACTGCGGCGGTATCTCGGTCAACGGCAATTCCTGGTTGAATTTCAACGCGGGAACCTACGTGCTCGCCGGTGGCGGAATGACGATAAGGGGCAACTCGTGGATGACCGGCACCGGGGTAACGTTTTACAACACGACGGGGAGGGGTAGTTACGGGGGAATTGCGCTGAACGGAAACGCGACGGTGCATTTCAGTGCGCCGACCTCGGGTCCGCTGGCGGGAATCCTGTTCTTTCAGGATCGCTCGATTCCGACCGGCGCGGCGGCCAGCACGATAACCGGAAATTCGAGTTCGACCTTCGACGGTGCGATCTACTTCGCGACGACGCAGGTTACCTACCTCGGGAACAGCAGCCTCAACGGCTACAGCATCGTGGTCGCGGACAAGCTGGTGGTCAGCGGCAACGCGAGGGTCGGCGACAACTATTCGTCGCTGGCCGACGGCTCACCAATAAAAGGAACGATACTGGCCGAATGAGCACGATAGCGCGATTGCCGGAGCCGGTTGAATCCATGGGCGCGGCCAGTTGGAAGCGACGCCGTGGCGGTCGCCATCGGCGCGGGCGCGCGCGTGGGCAGGCGGCGGTGGAGCTCGCGCTCAGTCTGCCGTTGCTGCTGATGATGTTTCTGGTGGTGGTGGAAACGGGCCGCGCGTTCTACATCGCGATTTCGGTTTCGAACGCGGCGCGGGCCGGCGTTCAGTACGGTTCGCAGAATCTTTCGACCGCGGCCGATAACGCCGGGATGCGGGCGGCGGCGGCCAACGACGCGCCCAATATTGTCGGGATGACGACGACCGCCACTCACTTCTGTCAATGCGCCAACGGGAACGCATCGACGTGCCTGTCAACCGACTGCGCCGGCAGCCATCGGTTGCTGTACACGCAGGTCAACACCAGCGCCCCGTACACGCCGCTGGTCAATTTCATGGGCATCCTGCCGCCTATAACAGTGCCCGGCAAAGCCATTATGCGCGTCGTCCAATAGTCAAATGAACGCGAGCGGCATCAAGCTATGGCGCCGATGGTTGCGCGCCGCGATCCGATGCTCGCACCCGGGGCAGGCGATGGCCGAGTTCGCGCTGGTGCTGACGCCGAGCCTGATGCTGTTTTTCGGGATAATCAACTTTGCACTGGCGCTCTATTCCTACGACTTCGTTTGTTACAGCGCGCAGCAGGCCGTGCGCTATGCGACGGTCCATGGGTCAACCGCGATGGCGCCGGTGTCGGCGGCTGGCGTTCAGACTTACGTGGACGGTCTGGTCGTCGGCGTGCTGAACACGAATTCGTTGACCGTCACCACGACCTGGGCGCCCGACAACAAACCCGGGAGCGTGGTTACGGTGGTCGTCAGCTACAAGTTCCCGCCGCTGACGAGTTTGGTCTCCTCGGTCACCATCCCGCTCACCCGCACCGCGGCAATGGTCATCTCGCAGTAGGCGCCGCAATGAAGCCATGCCACGCTGTCACTTGCGAACGCTGCGGGAATGTCGGCCAGCACCGCTGGATAGACGATGTTCTCGGGTTTCGCATCACGGAGATTGGCGTGTCTCTGTGCAACAAATGTTACGCAGCCCTGAGACAAGCAGATGCGCGCGCGTGGGAGTGGTTTCGAGAACACCGCGACCGGAAACCGTCATCAATGAAAGGCTGACCGCACTCGTTCGCGGGCCGCCGCCGCTAAACCGGCGAACGCCTCAGGAGCCGAACGACACGCGGCCCTGGCCCCTTCTCAGGTGGAAAGGGGGGCAATCGCATTTAGCGGGAAATGCGCCGCGGGTTCAGGTCTCGAGGCCCCATTTTTTCTTGTTCTCGGCTATCTGCTCGGGCGTCGGGTGCTCGACTTTCTTAAACGGCATCACCTTGAACTGATCCTTGATTTCGAGCATCGCGTGGTTGAGCGCGACGTCGTCCTTGAAGACCTCGGGAACGGCCGGCTCCTCGAAAATCGCCTCCCACGGACATTCGGGCTCGCAGGCTCCGCAATCGATGCATTCGTCGGGATCGATGTAGAGCTGGTTGGGGAATTTTTCCTTGTCGGCGCCGACGTATTCATAGATGCAATCGACGGGGCACACGCTAACGCATCCGGTGTCAATGCAATCGCGGCAAAGGCGGGTAATCGTCCAAGGCATGGTTGGCAGTCTCTCCTAAAATGAACGCTTAAAAGTATCTCGATCCGAAATTAGTCGCTATTGTCAAAGTACGCGTCATAACCTATATCGGCACAGCGTCTTTGAAAAGGGCGTCGGAGGCGAATCGCGATGGGAAATCACCGTCAGCGGGCGCCATCCGGGTTAGAATAGTCGCCGCGAGGCCGTAGGAAATCCAACAGAGGATATAGAAAATGGCAGCAAATACGAAATCGAAGGTACGCAAGGCCAGCATCGCCAAGCGCGGATTGACCGCGACGCCGGCCGGGGCCGGCAAGGCGCCGCAGACCGGCAAGCGCGTCGAAACCGACAGCATGGGTGCGATCGAGGTCGCGTGCGACCGCTACTGGGGCGCGCAGACCGAGCGATCGCTGCTGCACTTCGCGATCGGATTCGACCGGATGCCGCGTTCGGTGGTGCGCGCGTTCGGGATTTTGAAGAAGGCGGCGGCGGAAGTTAATCGCGATCTCGGCAAGCTGCCCCCCGACAAGGCCAGGCTGGTTACCGCGGCCGCCGACGAAGTGATCGCGGGCAAACTTGACGATCACTTTCCGCTGCGCATCTGGCAGACCGGCAGCGGCACGCAGACCAACATGAACGCCAACGAGGTCATCTCGAATCGCGCGATCGAGATGGCCGGCGGCGTGCTCGGCGGCAAAAAGCCGATCCATCCCAACGACGACGTGAACATGTCGCAGTCGTCCAACGACACTTTTCCGACTGCGATGCATATTGCGGCGGCCGAGGAAGTTACCCACGACCTGATTCCGTCGATGCGAATGCTGCGCGACGCGCTCGCGCGCAAAGCCGGCGAGTTCGCGGGCCTCGTGAAGATCGGCCGCACCCATCTGATGGATGCGGTGCCGCTGACGCTGGGGCAGGAATTCTCGGGCTACGTCGCGCAGCTCGACTATGATTTGAAGCGAATCGAAGCGGCGCTGCCGGACTTGCTCGAACTGGCCATTGGCGGCACGGCGGTCGGCACCGGGCTCAATACGCATCGGGAGTTTGCCGATCGCGTGGCGGCAAAGATCGCGGCGTACACCGGGCTGCCGTTTAAGTCGGCGCCGAACAAGTTTGCGGCGCTGGCGGCGCACGATGCGCTGGTGGCGGCTTCTGGAGCGCTCAAGACGCTGGCAGTTTCGCTGATGAAGATCGCCAACGACATCCGCTGGATGGGCTCGGGACCGCGCACCGGGCTGGGAGAATTAATCCTGCCGGAGAACGAGCCGGGCTCGTCGATCATGCCGGGCAAGGTGAACCCGACGCAGAGCGAGGCGATGACGATGGTCTCCATCCAGGTGATCGGCAACGACGTGGCGATCACGATGGCCGGCTCGCAGGGGAATTTCGAGCTCAACGTTTTCAAACCGATCATCATCCACAATTTTTTGCATTCGACGATGCTGCTGGCGCATTCGTGCGCGTCGTTTAGCAAGTACTGCGTCGAAGGGATCGAGCCCAATCGCGAGCAGCTCCGGCGCAACGTCGCAAATTCGCTGATGCTGGTGACGGCGCTGAGTCCGCATATCGGCTACGACAACGCGGCGAAGGTCGCCAAGAAGGCGCACGCGGAAGGAATCACGCTGCGCGAGGCCACGCTTGGGTTGAAGTTGCTCAAGGGAGAGGAGTTCGACCGGCTGGTGCGGGCCGACAAGATGCTTGCGCCGGAAGGCTGAGCGCGCGCGGTATTCTCCGCGCCGCTGCGGCGTCATTTGCGATGCGCAGGAGAGGGGAATGCGCAATTGTGATCAAATTGAACTTGGTCGGCGCCGTTGTATCCGGGAGCACTAAAATTTCGATCCCTCATTAAAATTCTTGACAAAAATATGCGATATAACTAATCTTACCGCCAATTACAGTATCGCCAACCGAGGTGCACCTGTTTCGATGACGGCCGAAGACGCTCTGCGAAAGATCACACTGTTGCGCAAGGTCAACACCAATAATGGAGCCGTGGCGGCAGAGGTCGAGACTGCGCGCCGCCTGCAGAAGGCGCTGATGGAGCGCTATGCAATCAAGTCCTACGACATTCCTGGCGCTTCACCGGCCACCGTCTCTCGCTTAACCTGGGTTTACTGGCAGGAACTGCTTGAAGAGTTCGGCCTGCCTTTGAACCATTTTGGGAATCGCGGCAGCGCCGCGGTCGGGAGCAACAAACTCTACATCAGGCTTGATACCAACCAATGGTGGATCGAGGAGAAGTTTCCGGCCGGTTGGCGAACCACGGTTCGGAACCGGGGTGTCGAACCGCTGCGCAAATACCTTAAGGAGAACGCACCAAGGAGCTACTCGTTTTTCAAGCGCTGATCGCCGCGACCGTTAGCACAGGCGTGATGCCCAACGCGCGCTATCGCGCGCCAGATCCCACCGATCGCTTTGACTTTCGATAGTCGGCGACTTTGCGCCGGGCATTTTCGCGCCCGAACCTTCGATCCCAGGGAATTGGAAGGGAGCACAAACCGGATCACATCCTGAAGACGCCGAAGCCGGGATGCTCGGGAATCGGCGCGTTCATCGACGCCGCCAGCCCCAGCGCCAGCGCGGCGCGCGTCTCGATCGGATCGAGCACGCCGTCGTCCCATAGCCGCGCGCTCGAGTAATAGACGCTCGACTCGAGCTCGTACTTGTCGAGCGTGGGACGGATGAATTGCTTTTGCTCCGCGTCGGTCATGGTGGCGCCTTCGCGTTTCAACTGATCGAGCTTCACCGTGAGCAGCGTGTTGGCGGCCTGCTCGCCGCCCATCACCGAGATCCGCGCGTTGGGCCACATGAAGAGCAATCGCGGCGAGTACGCGCGCCCGCACATCCCGTAATTTCCGGCGCCGTTCGACGCGCCGATGATCACCGTGAACTTCGGCACCTGCGCGTTGGCGACCGCGTTGACCATCTTGGCGCCGTCCTTGGCGATACCACCCTGTTCGTAGCGCTTGCCGACGATGAAACCGGTGATGTTTTGCAGGAAGAGCAGCGGGATGCGCCGCGCGCAGCACAATTCGATGAAGTGGGTGGCCTTGAGCGCGGACTCGCTGAACAGCACGCCGTTGTTGGCGACGATGCCGACGGAATAGCCGTAGATTCGCGCGAAGCCGGTGACGACGGAGGTGGCGTAACGCGCCTTAAACTCATGCATCCTGCTCCCGTCAACCAGCCGCGCGATCACCTCGCGCACGTCGTAGGGCCTGCGGGTATCGACCGGGATGATGCCGTAGAGTTCGGCGGGATCGTAGTGCGGATCCTCGGGGGTGTCCTGCGCGATCGCGGCGGCGGTGCGGTTGCCAAGATTCTCGAAGATCGCGCGCGCAATCTGGAGCGCGTGCTCGTCGTCGTCGGCCAGGTGATCGCTCACGCCGGACAGGCGCGTATGCACGTCGCCGCCGCCGAGATCCTCGGCGCTGACCTCCTCGCCGGTAGCGGCGCGCACCAGCGGCGGTCCCGCCAGGAAGATCGTGCCCTGGCCGCGGACGATGACGTTCTCGTCGCACATCGCGGGCACGTACGCGCCGCCGGCCGTGCAACTGCCCATCACCACCGCGACCTGCGCCAGGCCGATCGCTGACATCCGCGCCTGGTTGTAAAAGATGCGCCCGAAGTGATCCTGATCGGGAAAAATTTCGGACTGCATCGGCAGGAAAGCGCCGCCCGAATCGACCAGATAAACGCACGGCAGCATATTTTCGATCGCGATTTGCTGCGCGCGGAGATGCTTCTTCACGGTCATGGGAAAATAGGCGCCGCCTTTGACGGTCGCGTCGTTGGCGACGATGACCGCCTCGCGCCCATGGATTCGGCCGATGCCGGTGACGATGCTCGCCGACGGCGAGTCGCCGTCGTACATCTCAAACGCGGCCAGCGGCGACAGTTCGAGGAACGGACTGCCGGGGTCGAGAAGTTTCTTGACGCGATCGCGCGCGCGCAGCTTGCCGCGTTCGACGTGGCGCTCGCGAGCGGGAGCGGGACCACCCTGGCGAATCCGCTCGATTTCGTCGCGCAGGCGCTTGACCAGCGCGTCCATCGCGTCGCGGTTGCGGCGAAACTCTTCGGAGTTGGCGTTCAGCCGGGATTCTATCCGATCCATTTGAGTATCCTTGATGCGTGTTAAAAATCCGTGATGCCTGCGGACCAAAGTTGGGCTAGATATTAGCCTGAGGGCCGGGCCAATAGGCAAAAAGCCGGGCGGCTCTGACGCGATGCGGGAACGCGATCTGAAAGCGCTCGAGTTCGACAAGGTGATTCACCTCGTCATGCAGTTTTGCGCCTCCGAGCCGGGGCGCGAGGCGACCACCGAGCTGCGCCCGTCGATCGACCCGGCCGAAGTGCGCCGCCGGCTTGATTCGACCGCCGAGATGGCCGCTCTGAGATCGCATGCCGGCTCGATCCCGATCGGCGAATTCACCGATCAGCGGCCGTACATCCTGGCGGCGGCGCGCGCGGGCGCGATCCTCGGCGGCGAAGCGCTGGTGAAAGTGCGCGATTTTATCGTGGGCTCGCGCCACGTCGGCGGCTTTATGCGCTCGCGGGTCGAGCGCTTCCCCCATGTCGCGGCGTTGGTGCGCAACCTGCTCGCGCCCAAGGAACTGGCCGACGCGATGCTCGGCGCGTTGGCCGACGACGGCGCAATCCTGGACGACGCGAGCCCCGAGCTGAAACGTCTGCGCGGCAAGCTGCGCGACGAGCGCACCGAACTCGAAGCGCGCCTGCTGCGCTCGCTCAACGCTTCGGGCATGGAGTCATTCGTATCCGATTACATCGTGACGATTCGCAATCGCCGCTTCGTGCTGCCGATGAAGCTGAACTACGCGGAACGATTCGAAGGAATCGTTCAGGACCGCAGCGTTTCCGGCGAAACACTGTTCGTCGAGCCGATGTGGGCGGTCGAGCTGAACAACCGGCTGATGATGCTCGAGCGCGAAGCGGAGGCGGAAGAAACGCGAATCCTCGCGCGGCTGACGGCGATGGTCGGCGGATACGCGCCGGAACTGCAACTGACGTTCGACGCGATGGTGGCGCTCGATGCGCTCAACGCGCGCGCGATTTTCGCCGAGCGATTTCGATGCGTCGAGCCGCAGCTCGTGGACGAGGGAATCGACTTTATCGGCGCGCGGCATCCGCTGCTGATGACCAGCGGGCGCGAGGTCGTCCCGATCGACGTGAAAATCGGGGCCGGACAGCGCGGGATCGTCATCTCGGGGCCGAACACGGGCGGAAAAACGGTCGCGCTCAAGACGGTCGGGCTGCTGTCGCTGATGGCGCAGGCGGGGATGCTGATTCCGGCGCTGGCCGGCAGCAAGGCGACGGTTTTTCGCAGCGTGTTCGCCGACATCGGCGACGAACAGTCCATCGAATCCAACCTGTCGAGCTTTTCCGGGCATATCGCAAACTTGTCGGAGATCGTCAGATCGCTGGTCGAGCCGGCGCTGGTGATTCTCGACGAGCCGGGCGCCGGCACCGACCCGGCCGAGGGCGCGGCGCTCGCAATCGGCCTGATGAACCATCTCGGGACGCGGCGCTGCATGCTGGCGATCGCGACGCATTCGACCGCGGTGAAGCTCCACGCATATTCGCAAGCCGGGTTCGAGGCCGCCGCCGTGGATTTCGACGCCGACCATCTCACGCCGTTATATCGGCTCAAGCCGCATACGATCGGGCAGAGTTACGGACTGGCGGTCGCGCGCAGGCTCGGGTTGCCCGAGGAAATAATCAGCGCGGCCGAAAAATCGATGGGCGCCGGGAGCATCGAGCTCAGCGACGCGCTGAAAAGATTGGACGGCGAGCGCGCCAAGCTCAATGCGCAGGCCGAAAAGTTGCGCGAGCGCGAAGCCAGCCTGGCGCGCATCGAGCAAGAGGTGCTTCAGAGCGCTGAAAAAACGCGCGAGCGCACCGAACTGGAAGGCAAGCGGCTGCGCGCCGAAGGCGCGGACCTGATCGAGGCGCTCAGGCGCGACGGTGCGGCACTGATGGATGAGTTGAAAACCCGGACGAAATCACGCACCGACTTGAAGGGATTCATCACGAAAGCGGCGGCGAAACTCGAGCGCCTGGCGCCGGCTGCCGGCGCCGTGGCGGAGTCCGATGCGCCACTCAAGGTCGGCGACAGCGTCGAGGTAGGCGACATCCGCGGCGAATTGATCGTGCTCGAATCGGGACGCGCTGTGATCAGCCGCGGCGGCCTCAGGATCGAAGTCGCGCCCGAGCGCCTGCGCAGGTCGGCGGCGAGTGCGCCGGAAAATCGCCCCGCGCGGCCAAAAGCGGCGACCGTCACCTTCAGCGCCGAGCGTGGCGAGGGCGACGAGCTGAACCTGATCGGGATGCGAACGTCCGACGCGCTGCGCAAGCTCGAGGAATTTCTCGACACTGCCTTCCTGACCAATCGTGCGGAGGTGCGGATTGTCCACGGGATTGGATCGGGCGCGCTGAGGAAAGCGGTGACGGAATACCTGGGCACGTCGCCGTATTGCGCGTCGTTTCGGGGCGCGCAGCCGCATCACGGCGGCGCGGGCGCGACGATCGTGCAGATGAATTTGTAACGTCGCGCGCGTGCGTTAGAACAATTTTTTCAGCTGATCGAGCGGATTCGGCGCAGGGGTGGACCCGCCCGCGGGTGCTCCGCTACCGCCCGAGCCGTTGTTTCCACCCGAATCGCCGCCGAGAAATTTTCCCAATCCTCCCGGAACTCCCTTCTTGCCAAAAATTTTACCGAGGTACTTCTGACCCTGCGCCTGGACCGCGTGACTTCCGGCGCGCTGCGCAAGTTCCGTCACGTTGGGCAGCACCTTCGGCTTGGGCAATTGCCCGACGATCTGCAGCGGGATGTCGATTTGTCCGTCCTGATTCGCGATGAACGCGACCTCCTTCTTCTGCTCGATCAGCTCCTTGCTGAATTGCGGCGAGAGCAAGATTCGCGCCGCCAGGTCGATATTCTTGTCCAGGTCGAACCATCCGTCGCCGAGCAGATTGTAATCCACGGTTTGCACCTTGATGTCGTGCGACGTAATTCGCGGTCCGGCGAGCACGAAGCTCAGACTCGCAAGCTGGATGTCGGTGTCGGGATCGCTGAACAGCTCGGGATGGTTCTTGACGACCGCATCCGGAACCAGATTGCCGATCGCGGGCAGTTTCTGCACCTTCTTGAGCGCCTGACCGCCGATATTGACGCCGACCAGCTTGGCGTTGGTCAGCATCAGCTTGCCGCTGCCCTTGAGTGTCGGCTTCATCTCGTCGAAGCTGCCGGTCTTGGCGGTGACGTCGATGCTTCCACCGAGCGACCCGCGAACAGTACCGGCGGCCTTGGACTTTTGCGCGTCGAGCGCCTGCTGAATATTGAGATTGGCAAAACTGATCGACGCCGCCATCGGCGCGGCCGCCTCGAGCCGGGTGTTTCCCGTCGCGACGATTTCACCCGAAAATGCCTTTACCTTGAGCACGGTCACCCGGGCGAGCTTGCCCGCGAGCGACAGCGACAGCCTCAGGTCCTGGTATGGGACGTTGGCGAGGTTGCCCGACGGCGACGTGATTTCAGAATCGATGACCGGACCCGTCACCGGAGCAATCGAGGCAGCGCCCTTGGCGAAAAGCTGGTTGATCACTTCGTCGGGCGGCCGCGAGGGCGCGAGATCGGCCAGATGAACCGAGGCCGCATTCAGTTCATAGCTCATGACCAATGGCTGAAACTGATCGACGTGCGACTTCAGCGTTGCCTGAGACGCGCCCAGGTTGAACGCCAGCGGGCCAATGTCGGCGCTGGTGCCCGTGAGCTTGATATTACCGCTGAGATGGCTCAGCGGCGGCGCTTTCTGATCGGGGATGGACAATCCGACATCGGCCAGCGCGACCGTGCCGTCCGCCGACAGCTTGCCGCGCTCAAGCGTCGCGTCGGTATGGATCTCGGTCTTGCCCTCGAGGCTGAATTTGCCGAGAGCCGGGATCATCTTCGCGATCGAAGCGATATCGAAGTTGTTGGTATCGATGCGGGCCGCGCTCGCGCCGCCGCCGACTTTAATGTTGGCCGCCTTCGCTTCGAGGTCGCCGAGAGTGACGTTGGCGAGCGTCACGCCGACGGCAGAGCCGGTCCGCGTACCTTCGGCGGAAATCTTGAGCGGCAGGTTGGCGGGTTTGTTAAACGTGTCGCCGAAGGCGATCGCGGGCGCGCTCAAATCGCTCGAGACGTTGAACTTGATCGATTGAACAGTGCCGTCGGCCGAGGCGTCGAAGCTAAACGGGCCGGAAATCGAAAGCTTCGGCGGGATGGCTTTCGCGAGCATCGGGATCGTTTCGAGCTGCGTCAGTAGAATCGGGCCGACCTTGGCCGTGGCCGACAGCGCAATCGCGTCGATGTCGATGGCGCCCTTGTTGATTAGGGGCCCAATCGTCGCGGAAAGATCGAAGTTATCCTGGTCGGCGAGCGCGGCGAAGGTGAGCGCGACGGTGAAGGGCGCCTGAAAGCCGAAATCGCGGACCTTGAGGTCGATCGCGTTGACGACGGCGGCTTGCGCCGCACCCTCCGTCTCATATTCCAAAGTGCCGCCGTTGACGGTGAAGTTGCGCACGAACAGCGAGCCCAGCGTCGCAGGCGTCCGGCCCGATTCGGCCTTCGGCGAGCCTCCAGCCATGCCCCAGTGTTGCTTGCGCTTGGCTTCGGCCGACTCCTCTTCGGTGACGATTTTTTTCCTGCCGAGCGTGGAGAGGTTGAGAGTGCCGTCGCGGGTCTGAACGATTCGGATCACCGGCTTGTCGAGCACGACTTCGGTGATTTCGATCCGGCGCGCCAGCAGCGGCATCAGTTCCAGCCGGGTGTAAACGTTGCTCGCCTCGATGAACGGCTTCTTCGAGATGTCGGGGTCGTCTGCGACCTGGACCCCGGTCACGTCGGCGAGGATTCCCCAGCCGAGACTCACTTTGATGTCGTCGGCGTGAACATTGCGCCCGAGCGCGGTGCTGACCTTGTCGAGGATGGTCTGGCGGCGCTCGGCGATGATCGAGTTGAGGTTGATCGCGGCATAGAAGAGGATCGCGCCGGCGAAAATCACGACGGCTCCGACAATAGCGGCGGCGGTTACAATGACACGACGCATATGAGGATCCTCACGTCAGGCAACTTCGAAGTGGTTCGCGACACGCCGGCAAGTCTAGTCGATGCGCGCCGAACGCGCATCATTAAGGCAGACGATTTTCCCGTCCGATCGCTTCATATCGCGTCCGCGGTTTGAACCGCGTTGCGTTCCCGGCGTAGTCTGTCTGGTCGTGCACGTATCCGGGACCTGCGACCCCCTCCGATGGCAAAAAAGCGAAAGCATGGCCGCCAGGATGACGAACGAGGCGGCGAACGAAAGGCGACACCGGCGCCCGAGCGGGTCTTTTCGTCGCCATTCAAAGACCTGAAGAAGATGCTCGCCGGGCGAGAGGTGTCGCCTTCGCCCCCGCCAATCAAGCCCAAGGCCGCGACGCCGGCGGCGCCGGTCGTCGAAAAACCCGCGCAAGCCGTCGATGGCTTATGTGACGAGCTGCTCGACGACGAGTCTTTCCTCCGCCGCGCGCTCGAGGGTGTGCGCCCGCTGAGTAGCAAAGGCAATCGCAGGTCGCGGATACCGCTGGAACCGCCGGTGACTCACACGATCGTCGATGAGGACGCGGAGGTAATCGCGCAATTGTCGGACCTGGTATCGGGGCAGGCGCCCTTCGATATCACCGAGTCGGACGAATACCTCGAGGGATACCGCGTCGGACTGGACCCGCGGCTGGTGTCGCAGCTTCGCCGCGGCGAGTTCGCCGTGCAGGCGCATTTCGATTTGCACGGCATGATCCAGGGCGCCGCCAAGGAAGCGCTCAAGGAGTTCATCATCGCCTCGGTTCGCAAGGGGCTGCGCACGGTGCTGGTCGTGCATGGACGCGGACTGCGATCTCCCGGCGGGCATTCTGTGCTCAAGCACGCGTCGGCAGGATGGCTGTCGCATGGCGCGATAGGCGGGCACGTGTTGGCATTCACCAGCGCGCGGCCGACAGACGGCGGCGCGGGTGCGACGTACGTGTTGCTGAAGCGGGAAAAAAGCCGCGCGCCGTTCGACATCTTGCAGGGCGCCAAGCGCCGCGGATAGCAAACAAAAAAAGAACGGGGCCCGGTCGGGCCCCGCGGTCGCTACGACATTGAGATTGTCGGCGTGCGTAATCGCTAGATCTTCGCCTGCAGCAGGTATCCGATAACCAGCGCATACAGGGTCAGCGCTTCGATGAACGCGAGGCCCAACAGCATCGGAGTGAAAATCTGCCCGGCCGCGTTGGGATTACGCCCAATGGATTCCATCGCAGATGCTGCCATCCGGCCCTGGGCAAGCGCGCTGCCGAACGCCGCGAGCCCGACGCCGAGGTTTGCGGCGAGCGCGATTAATCCAACGCTCAGCGGTGAAGTGGTCAGCCTGACCACCGGGGGCGCCGCTTCTGCCGCCATCGCGAGCAGCGGGGCCGCGATGATAGCAAGCGAGACCATCGCTAGAACCTTACCTATCCTTCGAACCATTTCTCGTTCCTCCTTGTTTCGCGCGCCTCGAAGTGCCGGGACCGGGCCGCCTCTCTTCCTCTACCACCACAATTTCCGGGCGGAATCTCGGGCGCATGAAAATCTATTTTATGCTTTTCGACTAATGTTCGTGGCTGACCGCAAGGCGTACATACGCCATCGACAGGATCATGAAGACCATCGCCTGTATAACGCACACGATCGATCCAAGCGTCAGGAACGCCAGAGGAACCAGCAACTTGGTCAAGCCGGTGAAGATGCTGAGCACCATGTGATCGGCAAACATGTTCGCGTAAAGACGTACGCCGAGCGAAAACGGGCGAAACAGGTTGTCGGCGATTTCAATCACGAGCATGAGCGGCGCAACCGCAATCATCGGTCCAAGAAAAGTTCGCAAGTAGCGGACCACGCCCTGCGCTTTCATCCCCTGGTAGATGTAGAAAGCGAAGCAAATCGTTCCCAACGCGAAAGTAAGGTCGGAATCGGCGGTGGGAGGTTCCATCCCCGGGACGAGCCCGAGAAAGTTCGCAAGCAGAATGAACATAAACAGCGTGCCGAAGAAGGGGACCAATCCGCGGTAGTGATGGATCTGGGTAACTTCAGAAACGGAACTGTCGACCCACTCTACGATGGTCTCCGCAACCGAGTGCAACGTGATCTTATCGTCGGAAACGATTGGGTCCGCGGCGGCGGCAAGCGAGCGTCGCGCAAGAAACGCGAAAATCAGCAGTATCCCCATCACCAGCCAGGTTCCAACCAGAACCTCGGGGATTTTGCCCCCACCGATCATTTCGAGGAAGTTTATCGACTGCTGCAAGGAATTATCTCCACCGCGGCAATCTTAGCTGGCGCCGCGGAGCGAAGCACGCCCGGTTTCAATAATTGCAGCGGTCATTTGAGTCAAGACCCCGAGCGCGAATCCCAGACCGTCAATGTGGGTGCGTTTGAAGAGCAGATAGACCAGGCCCGCTACGATCAGCATCTTGAGTGGTATCGCCATAACGCCAAACTTGGCGGCGGTGGCGGAGATGCCCGCGCCGGCGGCCGAAAGGATCGCCGCGCCGAAGAGGCTGAGCAGCCATAGGTTGGCGATTACGACGGCGCCGCCGAGCAGACATCCGAGGGCGGCGGAACTTGAGTCGAAATAAAAGAGAACGATCGCCGTGCCGGCCACCAGGATGAGGTTCATCCGCTGAATCGCCGCAATGGTCGGAATACGGTCGTTTCGCACCGCCGTCTCGCTAGCCTTCCGAACCGGGGGGTATTTCCTTGGCGATCCTGATGATCGTCAAAATTGAGTGAATGAAGCCCGCGAATGCGAGAATGCCGGTGAACCATGGCCCGGTTTGAAAGTATTCATCGATGTAATAGCCCAACACCCCTCCCGCGATCGGCGACATCGGGATCTCCAGCGCCATCGCGAGCGGCCGCGCGTACTTTCCGGGTATCAGCGCCAACGGTGATTCACCTCAGAACCGATCATGGTCGCATCGACGCGAGAGATTCGCGAGCGGCGGCAATCGTGCGGTCGAGGTCGGCATCGGTATGCGCGGTGGAGATGAACATGGCCTCGAACTGCGACGGCGGTATATTTATCCCGCGATCCAGCATCCCGTGAAAGAACTTCGCGAATTTGGCGCTGTCGCAGGTGCGAGCCTCGTCGGCGTCGCGTACGCGCTCTGGACCGATGAACATCGTCAGCAACGATCCTGCGCGATTGACGCATCCCGACCCGCCATTTGTTCTCAGCTCCTTCACCGCGTCGCGCAGTCCGGCTTCAAGCCGCGCGCCGGCGGCGTCGAGCGCGGCGTACGGATTGGTTTCCCTGAGAATGCGAAGCGTTTCGAGCCCGGCGCGCACGGAAACCGGATTTCCCGACAGCGTTCCCGCCTGATAGACCGGACCAATCGGTGCGAGCAAGTCCATGATCTCAGCCGGGCCGGCGATTGCCCCCACCGGCATCCCGCCGCCAATTATTTTCCCGAGCATGATGAGGTCGGGCGCGATGCCCATACTTTCAGCAACCGATCCGAAGCAGAGCCTGAACCCGGATATAACTTCGTCACAGATCAGAAGAGCGCCGTTATCGTGCGCGATTTCGGCGAGAGCTTTCAGCGAGCCGGGGTCGGGATTTACGACGCCCATGTTGGCGGCGACCGGCTCGACGATCACGGCGGCGATTTTGTCAGGCGCGGCGCGGAATAAACCTTCGACTGTCTCAATCCAGTTATATCGCGCAACCATCGTCATCGCGGCAAGCGCCGATGGAACGCCGGCGCTGTCGGGTTGACCAAGAGTCAACCCGCCGGAACCGGCGCGCACCAGCATCGAGTCGCTATGCCCGTGATAGCATCCGTCAAACTTTATTATGTTCGGACGCCCGGTCGCCGCGCGCGCGATCCTGAGCGCGGTCAGGCCGGCTTCGGTTCCCGAACTGACAAGCCGGACTTTTTGTGCGCATTTGATCGCCGATGAGATCAATTCCGCGAGCTCGATCTCCAGGCGGGTCGGCGCGCCGAAGCCCAGACCGAGCCGCGCCTGCTCGGCGATGGCTTGGGTGACGCGCGGATGGGCATGACCGAGGATCGCAGGGCCGTAGGAGCAAACGTAGTCGAGAAAACTGTTGCCGTCGGCGTCGATCAAGGTAGCACCGCTGCCACTTTCGATAAAAATTGGCATCGCGCCGACGGCCTTCCACGCGCGAACGGGAGAATTCACCGCACCAGGAATCTTAACACTGGCGCGATTGAAGAGTTCATCTGATTTTTTGCGGGATGTCATCGCAATTCTCCTGAAGATCCGGAGCGATCAAAAACAATTTTTCGATCGCGAAGAAAAATTCGATTGCACGCGTCAGAACAGGACCGAATTGCGCCGCGATGCGAAAAATTGAGATCGCGCGTGACGGCTTCCAGAGCGGAGTTGCGCGATCGCAGGATCGGCGCGAAATTTTGCGCGCGCGGCGCGCGATCACTCGCACGCGAAATTTCCTTTTCAATCCGCCCGCATAGCGGCAAAATTTTTTCCGCGCTTGTCCTCACCGCGAAATAAGTTTATCACGTTCACTTGGCCGCACACTTCCTGTTTTGAAGAACCATTTTCCGCTCAAGGGTTCATTTGCGGCGCGTTGAATATGACATTGAAGCGCGTGTATATCGCTCGCATTCTCGATCAGACTTTTAAGCCCAACAGAACCGATCGTAACCCGGACAAGTTGATAGTCCGGCGTGCAGCGCGGTCAAATTGTCGGCTGCAAAAAGGGAAATGGGGCTTATCCACAGATGTGGATAAGCTTGTGCGTAATTCGCGTGGCATTTGATTCCGCGCGCTAGTCCCGGAGCATGGCGGGCAGTCCGGGTTTGCCAGGGGGAAACGATATGAATGGTTTGTGGCAAAGGGCCTCTGACCGCATCCGCGATGAGCTCGGTCAGGTCGGCTATGAGACGTGGATTGGACCTCTCAATTTTGTCGCTCATCAAGGATCGACCGTCACAATCGAGGCGCCCAATCGGTTTTTCCGCGATTGGATCAACGAACGTTACCTGAGCCTGATGCGCTCAGCGCTGTCGGCCGAGGCAGGCGAGGAAATGCAGGTGCGGCTGACTCTCGGCGAAAATGCTGCCGTGCCGACGCCGCAGCAACGCCCAGCCAATGGCCATGCCAGTGGCCATGCCAACGGGCATGGCAATGGTAACGGCAAGGCGACCGCGGCGAATCGAGCGACTGCGGCAGCCGCGCCGCGTGGAGATCGGCATCCGTGCCTGAACCCGCGCTACAGTTTCGCGGAGTTCGTGGTCGGATCGGCCAATCAGTTCGCGCATGCCGCGGCGCAGGCGGTCGCCAACCAGCCGGGCGAGAAATACAATCCGCTGTTTATTTATGGCGGGGTGGGACTGGGCAAGACTCACCTGGTGACCGCCATCGGGCACCATATCTGGGCCAGCGGCGATCGGCCGAGGAAAGTGCTGTTCATGCCGGCCGAAATTTTCATGAACGAGATGATCAATTCGCTGCGGCGCGACAAGATGGACGAGTTCCGCGAGAAATTTCGCCGGGTCGATACGTTGATCCTCGACGACGTGCAGTTCCTGGCCGGCCGCGAGCGCACCCAGGAGGAATTCTTCCATACTTTCAACGCGCTTCACGCCGAGCGGCATCAGATCATCCTGACCTCGGACAAAGTTCCCCGCGAAATCCCCGGGCTCGAGGATCGGCTGCGCAATCGGTTCGAGTCGGGATTGATCGCGGACATCGCCCCACCCGACCTCGAGACGCGGGTGGCGATCGTGCAGAAAAAGGCGGTGCACGATAATCTGCGGATGGCGCCGGAAGTCGCGATGTATATCGCGCAGAGCGTCTCGTCGAACGTGCGCGAGCTCGAGGGATGCCTGACGCGGCTGGCGGCGCTGGCCTCGATCAACCAATCAGCAATCACCGTGGACTTCGCGCGGCAGGCGCTGCAGGATCTGATTCGAAGTCCCGACGCGAAGCCCGACGTCGAATCGATCCAGAAGACGGTTGCGGATTTTTTCCATATCCGGCTGACGGATTTGAAGTCGAAAAAGCGCACCCAGCACATCGCGTTTTGCCGTCAAGTAGCGATGTATCTCTGCCGCAGGCTGACCGACAGCTCGTTTCCGACGATCGGCGAGCATTTTGGGCGCGACCATTCAACGGTGATTCACGCGCACAATCTGATCATGCGGCGCGTCACCAGCGATCCGGCATTCCGGCTCTCGATCGAGAAAATCGAGCGCGAGCTTAAATCGATTCGCGCCAATGCCGCGTGAATCGATGTGGCGAAGGTTGTGGATGAGGTGGGCATAAGGCTATCGATATCGACAGGGCCGGTGCGCGCCAGGCCGGCCCTGTCGGTCAGCCGCTTTTCTGCTGACAGCTTTTCAGCGATCGTTCGGCTTTCATTTCCGGGCGCTTGCGCGATCAATCAACAAATCCACAACTCCTACTATTACTGCTATTTTCTTTTAAAGATCTAAGATCTAGGAATAGGAGACGGGCTAACAATTCATGGGACTCTCCATCGAGCGCGCTTCGCTGCTTACCGGTTTGGGACTCGTGCAGGGCATCGTGGAACGGCGCACGACGGTTCCGATACTCGGCCATGTCCTGATCGAACCCAACGGAAATACGCTGACTTTGAGCGCCACCGACCTCGAAGTCGGAATTCGCACGCAGGTCGCGTGTTCCGGCAAGGAAAAAAGCCTCACGCTCAACGCGCGCAAGCTTTTCGAAATCGTGCGCGAGACCGAAGGCGATGAAGTCGCGCTGACCTCGCTCGACGGCGATTGGGTCGAGCTCAAGTGCGGCCGGGCGAAGTTCAAAATGATGGGCCTGGACCCGCGCAGCTTCCCTGCCATGCCAAGTCAGAGCGCCGGCAAGGATTCAGCGCCGGCCAAGAAACAACTGAAGACTGAATTGACGATTCCGGCTGCCGTGCTGGCCGGGATGATCGACAAGACGATCTTCGCGGTCAGTCCGGATGAAGCCCGCTACAATTTGAGCGGCGTGTTCGTTGAATGCAACGCTCCCGGATCGGCGCGGATGGTCGCAACGGACGGCCATCGGCTGGCGATGATCGAGCGCGAAGTGCCGGGATTCAGGATGGAGGCCGGCGCGATCATTCCGCGAAAGGGACTCTCGGAGCTGCGCAAAATTCTCGATGAGGGTGGCGACGCCGAAGTGCGCTTGAACCTCGAAGGTCAGCTCGCATACCTCAAGCGTGGCGCGACCGAAATCTCGATGCGGCTGGTCGAGGGCGAGTTCCCCGATTACCGCGGCGTAATCCCCAAGCAGTCGAGGTACAAGATTATGGTCAAGCGGGATTTGCTGTTCGCCGCAATCAAGCGCGCGGCAATTTTTTCGAGCGAGCGTTATCACGGGGTCAAATTCGCGCTATCGGCCGGGACGCTGACCGTTTCATCGACCAGTCCGGAAACGGGCGAAGCAAGCGAGTCGCTTGACGTCGATTTCAAGAGCGAAGAATTCGCGATCGGGTTCAATGCCGCATACGTGCAGGACGTGCTGGGCGTAATTGCGCCGGGTAACGATTCGACCGTGGAGCTGGGGCTCAGCGATGACGTCAGCCCGGGCGTCATCAGGACGGAGTCGGATCAGCGGTACACGTACGTCGTCATGCCGATGCGATTGTGACCGGCACTCGCGCGGAAGAAAAATCCACTTAATTGAACGTGAAACCCGCCGTGGGTTTCACACATCCTTGGGCAGGGGTGCCCCCTGCACCCAGTGAAAAGTGAAAAGAGAAGATGCGGGCTTCGCCCTGTTAGAAGGGGTTAGGGGAAAGTGAGCGACCGATCGGGTCATTCTGAGCCGCTGCGGCGAAGAATCTCGACGGACGCTCCTGCGTCCGTCGTCGGCAACGTACTAATCGCAGGCGTTACTTGCCGAGCCGGACGAGCAGCACTTTATTTCGGTAATTGTAGTCGGTCTCCCACGGATATGACGCCTCGCCAAGCTCGACGGTGGTGAGAGTGTCGAGCTTGGGCATATCGCGCCGCCGAACAATCATCCAGCGGGCGCTCCCCTTGGCGATCGCATCCTGCAAATCCTGCTGCTTATTGAACTCGGCGATTGGCTTTGGCGGATTGAGATAGAACAGCGGCCCCTCGGTCTTGAACAGCACGAGCCGGTCGGTCGAACCGCCAATCTTGTTCAGGACTGCGTAGCCGAAGGGCTTTTCACCGCGATAAGCCTCCGCCGCAGGTATCGCGAAGATAAAGATATAGACCATCGCAAGATACGCGATCGTGCCCACCGATATTGCCACGCGATAGGGGCTGAATTTGCCAGTCGCGTACGCGACGGCGGCGACTGATACGACCCAGAACACGATGAAGGCGAGCTTGGCGGGCAGTGGCGGGAACGCATCGTAGGGACTCGGGAGAATCGCCCGGGCGGGAATCAGCAGAACGATGCCGGCGACCGCGGTCAACGCGACGATCGCGTAGCCGACAGTCAGCAGTCGGCGGGCGATCATCGAGCGTAATTCGCTTTCGCTGGGATACGCGAGCGTTCTGGCGACCAGGATCGCGGCGGCGGGCAGAATCGGCAGGATGTAGTAGCTGCGGCGCGATCCCGAGACAGTGAAAAATATGAACGTCGCCCAGAAATAAACCAACGCAAATCGATCCGCGCGAGCAGGCTCGGCGCCGCCGCGGCGCAGGCTGTGCGTTTCCACCAGGGCCGCGGGCAACAGCGCCGACCACGGAGCCATCAGCGCGAAGATAACGTAGACATATAAGTAGATAGGTCCGCGATGATCGAACGGGTGGAAAAACCGCACCACGTTCTCGCGATACACCATCCTGAGGCCCTTTTCCGAGCCCATCAGGCGCGACGAGATTTGGAAGGGCAGCCCGTAAACCAGCGCGCCCAGCGCGACGGCGGCGACCGTGTACCAGTTGAAGAACCATCGATTGCGCTCGACCAGCCATCGTATCCGATCGATCAGAGGGCCACGGATAATCGCCTGAAAAAACGGGACAACTCCGTCGCGCAGGCATGCATACACTCCGATCACCAATAGCGGCAGCGCGAATCCGAGCAGACCTTTGGTGAGCGAAGTCGCCGCCATGATCAGCCATAGGCCCACGACCCACAATCCGCCGCCGCGCTCTTCGTAGTGATTGAAGAGCAGCAGTGCGGCCAGCTCGCCGGTGAGCGTTTCGACGTCGGCGCTGGCGTTGCGCGAAAAGAATACGAAGCTGAAGCTGGTCGCGAGGATGACGCCGCCAAGGATCGCGGTGCGAGCGTCGTAGAGGCGTCGCACCAGCAGCATCAGTATCGCCACTGCCAGCAGGCCGGCTATCGCGCAGGGCAGGCGCGTGGCAGCCTCGTTGAGGCCGCCGGTGAACGGTGTGGAAAAAATTACGAGCCAATAGGAGCCGAGCGGCTTGTCGTAATAAACGTGACCGTTGATCGTCGGCCAGAAGTAGTTGTGCGTCACCAGCATCTCGCGCGCGATTTCGGCCCATCGGAATTCCGAGGACCACAGCGCTCGCGCACCCAGGCGGGCGAAGAAGAGAATCGCGGCGAGAATCAGGACGCATCCGGCGCGCAGGCGAAAGCGCGAATCGTTGTCGTTGCCGGCGGCGTGCTGCGATGCGGCGGAGTCGCGTGATGCGCAATCGGAGGTCATAGCAGCGAATTGTAACTGGCGCGCGCGTTGCTCTGCCATACGGTGACTTGCTCGGAATGACAGCGCGCGGCGAGGGAGATAGGATGAAGCGAGATACATGAGCCAGGCCAACAATCCCGAAAGTCATTCCGGCCGCAAGCCGAACCGGTTAATCAACGAACAAAGTCCGTACCTGCGCCAGCACGCGTACAATCCTGTCGATTGGTATGCGTGGGGACCGGACGCGCTGGCGCGCGCGAAGGCGGAGAACAAGCCGATCATGCTGTCGATTGGCTACTCGGCCTGTCACTGGTGCCACGTGATGGAGCGGGAGTCGTTCGAGAACGACGCGATCGCGCGGCTGATCAACGAGAACTTCATTGCGATCAAGGTTGATCGCGAAGAGCGGCCCGACCTCGATCAGATTTACATGGATGCGGTGCAGCTGATCACGGGGCGCGGCGGATGGCCGCTGACGATGTTCCTGGCGCCGGACGGACGGCCGTTTTTCGGCGGGACCTACTACCCGCCCGAAGATCGTCATGGGATGCCCGGATTTCCGCGCATCCTGGCCGCGGCGTCGCAGGCGTATCGCGATGGCGCCAAGGAAGTCACCAACAATCTCGAAAAACTGACCGAGGCGCTCGGCGCGCTCACCAACTACGTCCCCACCGGCGGCGACTTGAAGCCGGGACTGGCGGCGGAATCGGCGCGCGCGCTCGCCGCGCACTACGACAGCATCAACGGCGGACTGGGCCAGGCGCCGAAATTTCCCAACACGTTCGTATTCTCGCTGTTTCTTCGCGTGCACGCGGCCGACGGCGACGAGGCGATGGCCGAGATGGTTCGGCACACGCTTTCGAAGATGGCGCGCGGCGGAATCTACGACCAGGTCGGCGGCGGATTCCATCGCTACAGCGTGGACGAGCGATGGCTGGTGCCGCACTTCGAAAAAATGCTCTACGACAACGCGCTGCTGGCGCGCCTGTACCTGGACGCCGGCCGCGCGCTCAATGAGCCGGAGTTTCTCGGCGTGGCGCGCGAAATCTTCGATTACGTTTTGCGCGAGATGACAAGTCCCGAGGGCGGCTTTTACGCCGCGCAGGACGCGGACAGCGACGGCGAAGAAGGAAAGTTTTTCATCTGGACGCCGGAGCAGGCCGACGCCGTCCTCGGTCCCGAGCTCGGCGCGATAGCCCAGCGCTATTTCGACATCACGATCGAAGGCAATTTCGATGGCGCGAATATTCCGCATCGCACCATCGAGCTCGCCGACGCCGCGCGGATGTTCAAGCTTTCGGAAGACGACATGGCGTCGAAGATTCGCGAGATTCGCGGCAAACTGTTCGCGGCTCGCGAACAAAGGGTGAAGCCGGGCCGCGACGAAAAAATTCTGGTGGCGTGGAACGCGATGATGATCGGCGCGTTTGCGCAGGGATATCGCGCGCTGCACGAGCGGCGGTACCTCGAAGCGGCCCGGCGCGCTGCCGATTTCATGCTGGCGTCGATGTGGGATGGGCGCGCGCTCAAGCGCTCGTTCAAGGACGGGGTCGCGCGGCACAACGCCTACCTCGAAGACTATGCGCAGTTGGCGGGCGCGATGCTCGACGTGTACGAAGCGTCGCTCGACGCGAAATACCTGGCGCACGCGCGGACGCTCGCCGGCGTGATCCTCGAGCGGTTTATCGACAAGGGAAAGGGTGGATTCTTTTTCACCTCGGACGATCACGAAGCGCTGATCACCCGCTCCAAGGCGGCTTTCGACGGCTCGACGCCGTCGGGCAACAGCGCGGCGGTGATGGCGATGCTCAGGCTGCACGGCTACACCGGCGAGGAGCGCTACCGGGTCGAGGCGGAGCGGACGCTCAAGCTGTTTCGCGAATTTATCGAGAAGCAGCCGTTCGGGTTCTCTCACATGCTCGAAGCGGTCGAGCTTTACCAGCGCGGGCCGACCGAAGTTGTGATCGTCGGCAGCCGCAACTCTGCCGAGCTGCTCGAATGGACGGAGCGGCTCGGCCTCATCTACGTTCCGAATCTTGCGATCTTCGTTTTCGTTGCGGGCGATGCCGATGCCGGCGCTCAGACTGGGTTCATCCCGGAGCAGGTGCGCGGCAAGCGGCAAATCGACGGCCATGTGACTGCTTACGTATGCCGCGAGCACACCTGCACGCCGCCGATTACGACGTTCAAGGATCTTCAAAAGGAATTGGCCGACTAGCTCGGGTGATGGACCGCGACGTGCGCGACCTTACCGCGGCTGGCGCAAAACCGACGCCGTATTTCCCGCCAATCGTCGTGAACCGTGCGGCGCGGCGCCGGCCGGATGCGCGGCTGCGAGTTGTGCTGCTCAACGCGGCTGGCGGGCGAAAGGTCCGCGAAATCCTGGCATGTCTCAGGCGTCCGCCGCTCCAGAGCGCCGATGTGATTCTGCTATGCGAGGTCAATACGGGAATGAAGCGCAGGCCAGGCCGTGACCTTGCGACGGAACTCGCCGAGGCGCTCGAGATGAGCTGCGCGTATGCTCGCGAGTTCGGTCTGAGACCCCCGGGGAGCGAAAGCGAAATCGTCTCGTACATGGGTAATGCGATCCTGAGCGCCGCGCCGTTCGAGGACGTGGCCGCCGTCGCGATGCACAAGCCGCCCACTCCCATGGCGTGGCCGATGCGCATGCGGCGCTGGTCGCGGGTGGGCACGCCGACGGGATTGGTCACCAGAGCGAAATTCGGCGGCGAGGAGTTAACCGTCGGCCTCGCGCATCTGCACAGCCGCTGCACGCCCGCCGAGCGCGGGCGCCAGATGGCGACTTACCTGGAATCATTCCCGGCGGCAGGCCGCGCGATTTTCGGCGGCGACCTGAATACGACGACCACTGAGCTATCGAGCCGGGCATTGATATTGGCAACGGCGCGGCAGATGCTCGCCAATCCCGACAGGTTCCGCGCGCCTGAGGGATACGAGCCCTTGTTCGATCATCTACGAGAGCGCGGACTCGAGATCGAGGGCGTCAACGTGGCCAATCGCGCGACTTTCACTTTTTCCGGCCTGATTCCGCGATCGATGAGGCCAAAACTTGATTGGCTCGCAGTCCGCGAGCTTCGTCCGATCGCGGGCACCGCGGCGGTCGTCGCGCCGCGGTCTCCGATTTTGATGCGCCGCGCCTCCGATCACGATTTCGTGATGGTCGATCTCGAACTGTAATCGCGGCGCGAGCCAGTGAAATAGTGGAATACTGAAATCCTTGCGCTCTGCTACGCAATCTCCGGCGGTGGTGGGAGCGCGCCGCGCGCTCTCTCATAAGCGGCGGCCACGCGAATTATTTCCGGCTCTCCGAACGGACGGCCGATTACCTGCATCGCAATCGGCAGTCCGTCAGGCGAAAGACCGGTGGGAACAGCTATTGCGGGTTGACCGGTCGAATTGAAAGGCTGCGTGAAGCGCAGGATCGCCGCGACGACATCCACCCGGTCTTCGCGCGCTTCCAGGATTTGAGTAGTGCCGATTTTGGGCGCCACGATCGCGCTGGCCGGTGCGACCAGCGCGTCGTGATCGGCCAGCACCGCGATCGACTCGGCCAGCGTGCGCGCACGGGCGCGCTGGGCGCGGATGTAACTGGTGGCGGTCGTCATCATTCCGATCTCGAGTATGCGGCGAACGTCGTCGCCGTAGTCCTGGGGACGGGTGCGCATCCACTCTTCGTGAATTTCGAGCGCCTCGGCCCAGGTGATGACGCCGTTCATGATGCCGGCCGCCGGGAGCGAGGGAATCGTCACGTGGTCAACGGTCGCGCCGAGCGATCGCAGCGTCTCGAGCGCGGCGTTGAACGAGTGCGCGACATCGTCGCTCAGGCCGTCGTTAAGTTCGCGAATCACGCCGATGCGCATGCCGGAGATCTGGCCGTCGAGACCGGCTGAGAAATCGGGCACCGGCTGGCGGCTGGCGGTGGAATCGTTGCGGTCGGCGCCCGCGATTATCTGCAGCATCATCGCGGCGTCGCGAACCGTGCGCGTGATCGGGCCGACGTGATCGAGCGTGTAGGCCAGCGGGATGACGCCGTAGCGGCTGACGCGGCTCCAGGTCGGCTTCAGCCCGACGCATCCGCAAAGCGCGGCGGGAATCCGAATCGAGCCGCCGGTGTCGGTGCCGATGGTGGCGGCGGCGCTGCGCGCGGCGATCGCAGCGGCCGAGCCGCCGCTCGAGCCGCCGGGGATTCGGTCGAGCGCGTAGGGATTACGGACGATTCCCCAGTGCGGATTCGACGACGTGATCCCGTAAGCGAACTCGTGCTGGTTGAGTTTGCCGAGCAGCACGGCGCCGGCGCGCTTGAGGCGCGTCCACACGGTCGCGTCGTGATCGGGTTTGAAATCGGCGAGGATCTTCGAGCCGCCGGTGGTGCGAATCCGGCTCGTGTACACCAGATCCTTGAGCGCGATCGGAACGCCATGGAATGGCCCCCGCCATTTTCCGGCGGCGATTTCGGCCTCGGCTTTTTTCGCCGCCTTGCGCGCGATCGTATCGGTGACGGTGATATAGGCGCGCAGCGATCCGTCGGTCTGTTCGATTCGGCCGAGATACGCCTCGGTCAGCTCGACCGGTGAAATGTCGCGCGCGCGCAGCTTGCCGGACAGAGTAGCTACATCGAATTCGAGTAGTTCCTGAAATGGCATCGACATCCGAATAAATCCTCGAAGTGAGTATTGAAGTGGATATTACGGCCTGGCTTTGGCAAGGCGGGTCGCCTCAGTCAACAGCACCGGATAGCCGAAGGGCGGCTCGATCCCGCCAAGGCCGATCGACGGCAAGTGCCCGGCGAGCGCGAGCATCGCGCCCGCACTGTGCGCGATTGCATCCGCGTCGGCGTCGGAGATTTCGTAGCCGTACAGATCGCGCATTACCTGTTTGACGGTTTCGCTGGTAAGCAGTGGCATAGTGTCTCTCCGCTTCGGACTATTTCAGCTTGTGCGCCGATTCGACTATCAAGTCGCACACGCGGCGGGCGTCTTCAAGCGCGATTAGCCGGTAGCACTCGGGCCATCCGATCCAATCCGGCGGGACCGAAGGGTTCGTGAACGGCAGATGCCGCAATTGAAATAGCTCTTCGCTGGGAGCGCGCAATTCTATGTCGCGGTAGATGCGCCGGATGCGGAGTTGCGCCGCGTTCAGCCGGTCAAGCAGAACTGCCACCATCTGCGGCTCTCTCAATCCAGACACGATGATCACGCGTTGATTGGTGACGCCGTAAAACGTCTTCGACAGATAGGTGTGGAAGACGATCGCTTCCGCGATCAGAACGCCGACCAGCATCGCCAGCAGAATTGAATTGGTGTCAGCACGCTCGGCAAGACCGGAGTCGAGCGGGATCGAACGCATCACCAGCGCGGCGATTGCAACCAGTATGATCGCGCCCGCGCGCCATCGAAGCGCCCTCGTATCACGCGGGCGTCCGCACCAGAGCAGCTCCTCGCGCGCGAGCAGATGCGGAGTGATAACGGCGGCCGCCTCAGGATCCATCGATCACTTGACGACGCCGGCGGCGCGCAGCGCGGCGATTCGGCCGGCCGGGTAACCGAGGCACTCGCGGAGGATCTCGTCGGTGTGCTCGCCCAGCATCGGCGCGGCGCGGTCGATCGTGGCGGGGGACGCGGAAAACTTCGTCAGCATTCCGGTTTGCTTCACGCGGCCCCATTGCGAATGAGACAACTCGGCGATCAGGTCGTTGGCGAGGACCTGCGGATCGTCGAACAATTCGCCCAAATGATTTACCCGCGTAGCCGGGATGGCGGATTTCTTCAACGCGGCGAGTGCGTCGTCGCGATCGAGCTTCGCAAACTGCTGCGCAAGCGCCGCCGCCAGAGCGCCCTCGTTCGGTTCCGCCGCGGCCGCGTCCCAGTTAATCTTCGGCAGCCCGGACGCAATAGTCAGTAGCGCCTTCCATTGCGTCTCGTCGGTCAGCGAGATGAATAGCCATTCGCCGCCGCGGCAACTGTAGGCGCGCGAAAGCGCCGAGCGCCCGCGATTCTCAGCGCCGCCATTTTCCATGTCCTGCCGCCCCGGATAGAACGCGAACTCGCCGGCCTGAAAAGCCATCGCGGCTTGCAGCAGCGAGGTCTCGCATAACTGGCCGCGTCCGGTACGTTCGCGCGCACGCAGCGCGAGCACGCATCCAAACGCGGAGAGCATCGCGGCGCCGTAGTCGCAAATCGCGCAGGTCAGGTACACCGGATGCCCGTGATGGCCGCCTTGCGCCGCCATCGCGCCCGAGCGCGCCTGCAACAGCGGATCGAAGCCGGGCTGGTTGTGCTCGGGTCCGCGATTTCCGAACCCGTTGAGCGACATATAGATGATGCGCGGGTTGCGCGCCGCCAGGCTTTCGTAATCGAAGCCGAACTTGCGCATCCGGCCCGGCCGCAGATTCTCGACCACGATGTCGGCCTTGTCCGCGAGCCCATGGATGATTTCGCGGCCTTCCCCGGTCGCAAGATTGACCGAGATGGCGCGCTTGCCCTGGTTCCAGCCGAGGAAGCCGAAACCGAAGTGGCGAAACGAATCGCCCTCGAGGCTTTCGATCTTGATGACCTTGGCGCCGAGTTGCGCGAGTATCATCGGGCCGTACGAACCCGCGATGTAGCTGGCGAAGTCGAGCACGGTGACGCCGTCGAGCGGCGGCCGTTCAGCCGAGCGCAGGTCCTTTTCCGGCGATGGATCGCGCCCTGGCTCTGCAAGCCATTGCAGCGCCGCGCGATCGTCGCCGGCCTGGGGAGCGGGGCCCGTGATTTCGCCGGGAGTGTCGCTCAGGAACACCGGCAGGCCCATCTGAATCATGCGGCCGAGAGCGGGGTCGTCGATCTCAGTGCGCATCCCGAGCGCGCGCGTCTGCGGGTGATCGATGAACTCGTGGCGGGTCATCACCGGGGCGCACGGGACGTCGTATTCGCGCAGGATGCCCAGCCATTCGTCGCGCGTGCGCGTGCGGATGATCGGCTCGATGATGTCTTTGAGCGGCTGCCAGTGTTCGGGCGCGATTCCCCACGGCGCATTTTCGAACCGCGGGTCGGCGACCAGTTCGGGGCGATCGATTGCGATCGCGAACTTGCCCCAGAAGGTCGTGTTACCGCATGCGACAAACAGGTACTTGCCGTCGGCGGCCTCGAACAGACGATAAACCGGAATCGGGCCGAGCGGATCCAGCGGACCCTGATAGAGGCTGGTCATCGCCTCGTGACTCAGGATTGCGCCGGTCTGGAGCGAGAACGCGCCGGCCAGAAGCGAGACTTCGACCGCGTCGCCCGCCCGGTTCGCGCCGCGCGCCACAATCGCCGCGACGGCCGCAGTCGCCGCCAGCACGCCCGCCGAATAACTCGCCGCCGGAAAAACCAGCGCGACGGGATTGCCGCTGCGCGCCCACTGGCTGCCGGTGATTCCGCCGCGGGCAGCGGCCAGCTCGTCGTTCGCATCGAAGTCGGCGTCGGGGCCGCGGCTGCCCAGCGGATGCATGCCGAGCGCAATCGCGCGCGGATTAATCCGGCGAATCGATTCGGCGTCGAGGTTCAGTTGTTTCAGCCGGGCCGGTGTGAAGCCGGTGACTACGATATCGGCCCATCGAATCAGGTCCGCGATTCGAGGCTGCGATGCGCGATCGTCGAGGTCCAGCTCGAGCGCACGCTTGGAGCGGTTGAGGACGTGGAAGTGCGGCGTGCCGCGCTCGCGCGAACCGCGCGGCGGCTCGATCTTGATGGCGCGCGCGCCGTTTTCCGCCAAGAGCATCGTGGCGTAAGCTGCGCCCATGTGAGAGGCGAATTCAACGATGTTGATTCCGTCGAGTGATTTACCCATTGAAAATTGCCAGGCGCCGTTTTTGGAATTGGATTGTCGTTGAGCGAGGGCGGGAAAAGCAACCGATCGCGCCCAAGCGCAACTATGCACGGGAATCCGGATCGAGGCGGCCGAATTCAACCCGCGGACACGCCGGGTTCATCCTCCCTTAATGTCCGATGCGTAGCTTTTGCGCGCCACACTCAGATCCGCGCAACGGACCCGACTAACTTCGAGGCAGGTTCAAAAGATGCTCAAACGACGACTAATCATTGCCCTTTTCACAGTCCTGGCGATCGCTGGTACCGGCCGCTCCGGATTTGCCGATAGGTTAATCAATGGCGCCGGCGCGACGTTCCCGTACCCGATCTATTCCAAGTGGTTCGACGTTTACGCGAAGGAAAATCCGGGCATCAAGTTCAACTACCAATCGATCGGTTCGGGCGGCGGCATCAGGATGCTCTCGAATCGCACCGTCGATCTTGGCGCGAGCGACGCTCCGCTCACCGATCAACAGCTTGCCGAAGCGCCGGGAAAAATTCTGCACTTCCCGAGCGTGATGGGCGCGGACGTGGTCGCGTACAACCTGCCCGGATTTACCGGCACGCTCCGCCTGACGGGTCCGGTAATCGCGGATATTTTCTCGGGCAAAATAACCAAGTGGGATGACGACAAGATCAAGGCGCTGAATCCGGGCGCGGCGATCCCGTCGCAGGACATCGTCGTATGCCACCGCTCCGACGGCAGCGGCACGACGTATATTTTCGTCGATTACTTGTCGAAGGTCAGCCCGAGTTGGGCGTCGGAGGTGGGCAAAGGAACCTCGGTCAAGTGGCCGGTCGGACTCGGCGGCAAGGGCAACGAGGGCGTGACGGCGCTGGTTCAGCAAACGCCCGGCGCAATCGGCTACGTCGAGCTGATCTACGCGCTCAACAACCACATCCCGTACGCCGAATTACAGAACAAGGCGGGCAACTGGGTGCGGGCGAGCCTCGAGGGCGTGACCGCGGCGGCGGCGTCGGTGTCGGGCAATATGCCGGCCGACTTCCGCGTGTCGATCACGGACGCACCGGGCGCGCAGGCGTACCCGATCTCGTCGTTCACCTATCTGATCGTTTATCAGAAGCAGACCAACAAGGAAGTCGGCGAACAGATCGTGAAGTTCCTGCACTGGGCGCTGACCGAAGGACAGAAGTACGCGCCGGAGCTCAAGTACGCGCCGCTGCCGGCCGAAGTCGTGCAGAGGGAAGAGGCACAGATTCAGCAGATCCAGATTCCGTAACGGGATAGTCGCCAGCACAGAGCGGCGCGGGCGCCGGCGCAATCGCGGGCATCGCAACTTGCGGCGCGCGCCGTGGTAGGATCCCGCTTGACGTGGCCGACAAGGTAATTTACCTGCGCGAAAAGCCGGCATCGCCGGCCGACGAGCGCAACTTCAAGATCAAGTACGCCGAGCTGCTCAATCCCGCGCAGCTGGCCGCCGTGACCCATCGCGAGGGCCCGCTGCTGGTGGTAGCGGGGGCGGGATCGGGCAAGACTCGCACGCTGATCTATCGCGTCGCGCGGCTGATCGAGAGCGGCGTGCCGCCCGGCGCGATCCTGCTGCTGACGTTCACCCGCCGCGCGGCGCAGGAGATGTTGCATCGCGCCGAGCAGTTGGTGGGAGATCGGGCGGGCGCCGTCGCGGGCGGCACGTTTCATTCCTTCGCCAACAATGTGTTGCGCCGGATGGGCGCGCCGATGGGCCTCAAGCCCAATTTCACGATACTGGATCGCTCCGACATGGAGGACGTGGTCAATCTGCTCCGGACGCGGATGGGGCTGGCGTCGCGCGAGCGCCGGTTTCCGAAGAAAAGCACGATTGCCGAGGCGATCAGCATGGCGCGCAACAAGCGGCGCGCGCTCGAGGAGGAAATCGAGATCGATTTTCCGCATCTCGGCGAGCATCAGACCGAAATTCTCGAACTCGCGAAAAATTACGAGAGCTACAAGCGCGAGCGCGCCCTGCTCGACTACGACGACCTGCTGTATCGGCTCGCCGAGCTGCTCGAACAGCATGAGAACGTGCGCCGCCGGCTGTCGGACAGCTATCGCTTCATCATGATCGACGAGTACCAGGACACCAATCTGATTCAGGCCGACTTGGTGCGCCTGCTTGCGATGAATCATCGCAACGTGATGGCGGTTGGCGACGATGCGCAGTCGATCTATTCGTTTCGCGGCGCCAACTTCCGCAACATCATGGATTTTCCCGCGATTTTTCCCGGCGCGAAGATCGTGAAGCTCGAACAGAACTACCGCTCGATCCAGGGAATCTTGGATGTGGCAAATGATGTGATCTCCCGCGCGGGTGAAAAATACACCAAGGCGCTGTTCACCCAGCGCGAGGGCGGCTTTCGGCCTTTCCTGGTGCGCGCGCAGGATGAACACATGCAGTCGCGGTTTGTCGCCCAGCGCATCCTGGAGCTGCGCGAGGAGGGAGTCGAACTCGGCGAGATCGCGGTGCTGTTCCGCTCGAGCTTTCACTCCTTCGACCTGGAACTCGAGCTGCAGCGCCGCGACATCCCGTTCATCAAGCGCGGCGGATTCAAGTTTATCGAAACCGCGCACATCAAGGACGTGCTGGCGCATCTGCGCGTCATCGCCAATCCGGCCGACGCCGTGTCGTGGCTGCGCGTGCTCACGCTGGTCAAGGGCATCGGCCATCGCACGGCCGAGCGAACGATCGACGCACTCATCGCCGCCGACGATCCGGCGGCCACGGTTGCGAAACTTGCCGACAAGGCCCGCGGCGGCGCCGACGGCGGCCTGAAAAGGCTTGGCGCGCTGCTGGCGGAATTGCGCAGCGGGGAGAAACGGCCGCCCGAGCAAATCGCGATGACGCTCGAATACTATCTGCCCGTGATGCGCGAGGCGTACGCCGACGATTATCCCAAGCGCGAGCGCGACCTCGAACATTTTCAGAATCTCACCGAGCGCTACAAAAGCCTCGAACAGATGCTGGCCGACATGGCGCTCGAGCCGCCCAACGATTCACTTGACGGCATGCTCGCGACCGACTCCGACGACGAACGCCTGACGCTCAGCACGATTCACTCGGCCAAGGGACTCGAATGGAAAGTCGTGTTCCTGATCTGGGCCGCCGACGGGCGTTTCCCGGGACCGCAAAGCGTGGGCGATGACGAAATCGAGGAGGAGCGCCGCCTGATGTACGTCGCGAGCACGCGGGCGCGCGACGAGCTGTACCTGTCGTATCCGATCTATATGTTCGACCGCAGCTTCGGTTTCGTGATGGGCCGGGTGTCGCGCTTTCTGGAAGACGTGCCGGCAGAGCTACTGCAGACCGCAACGCTGCAAGAGTCCGAAGAGCCGTAGCGGCCCCTACTCGCCGAGCACCTTGATCAGGATGCGCTTGGGGCGCCGTCCGTCGAACTCGCCGTAGAAGATCTGTTCCCAGGGACCGAAGTCGAGCTTGCCGGCCGTGATCGCGACTACGACTTCGCGGCCCATCACCTGGCGCTTGTGATGCGCGTCGCCGTTGTCCTCGCCGGTGCGATTATGATGATAGCGCTCGGGGCTTGGGTCGTACGGCGCCAGCCATTCCAGCCATCGCTTGTAATCTTCGTGAAGGCCGGGCTCGTCGTCATTGATGAAGACCGAGGCGGTGATGTGCATCGCATTGACGAGGCAGAGGCCCTCGCGCACGCGGCTTTCCTTCACCGCCTTTTCAACTTCGCCCGTGATGTTCACGAAATCCATCCGGTTGGGCACCTTCATGGTGAGATATTTCGTATGCGACAGCATGCGGCGACCTCCGATGTTCGATCGATGACGCTACCATCGTAGCAACTTCACCAGGTTATTTGGCGGCTTCGAACTTGGCGTAGCCGGTCAGGTCATCGTCGTGGGTTGTGTGCATCGGCATCGAGATTTCGCGCAGCACCGGAACCTTCTCGGTGATCGTGCCGGTTGCGGGCGCGTCCTTTGGCACCGTGATGACGCGCGTGCCGACGAAGCGGACGACAGTCGGCAGCATCCCGCCGGTGTCGAGGTAGCGGGTGCGCGTCGCCTCGAAGACGGTATCGCTCTTGAAGAGTTTCGAGCCGGCGCGAATCAGGTACTCGTTATTGGAGAGCAGGCGGACCAGCGTCGATTGGCTCATCACATATAGATGTCCGACGGTCGGCCGCAGAAATCCGGGGTAGAGCGGATTTACGCCGAGCCAGAACGGCACGATGATGCGCCGTCCGGGCTTCCAATCGGTGAGACTGATGTGCGCCTCGTGATCGTTGTTGGCGAGAATGAAATCGCGTCCGGCGAAATCGCGCATGATGTCGCGGCTCAACTGATCCTCGGGCGGCGTGGTTATCTCGCCGGTCGGTCCGAAGTCGAGCGCCTTGTCCGGCGTGCATCCCGCGACGACCGCCGTGAGCGCAAGCGCGAGCGCGACGGCGATCGCCATCCCCCGGCGAATCATGTGCGGTATCTCGCGTAGCTTGCCGGGATCGTCCCGCCGAGCGTCCATTTCATCGGCAGCGAGACCTCGCGCAGCACGGGAATATTCACGGTCTTGCCGTCGGGGCGTTTGAATTCGCGCTTGCCGATATACTGGACGATGGTGGGCAAAATCTTTCCGGGCGCCAGATATCGCGTGCGCGTCGTGACCAACACCGTCTCCTGCTTCACCAGCGAGCTGCCCGCTTCGATCATCCATTCGCCGGGCGTGTCCAAAGGCTTTTCGAGGGTGGCCTCGCTGATGACGTAAAAATCGCTTTCTTTGGGCGCCATCACTCCGGGCACCAAAATGTTGACGCCGAACCAGAACGGCAGCTTGAGGAACTTGTCCTTGGGCCAATCGGGCGGGCGCACTTGCGCGATTTGATTGTTGTCGCCGAGCACGAACGTGCGGCCGCGAAAGTTGAGCTCGACTTCCTCGGCGCTGGCGAAGGTGCGCGGCGGCGCGTTTGCGGGCGGCGCGGGATTCCCGCATCCGGCAATGGTCGCGGCAATGACGGCGCAAGCGAACGCGAGAGCGGCTGCGGTCTTCACCTGTTTCATCGGCGGCGCTCCCTGGTTTGCGCGCATCCACCGATGATATTAGCATAGGCCGCCGCAATGAATCCGAATCGCACGGCATCGAACGGTGCGCCGGTAACCGTGACTCTGTTGGGCACCGGCGATGCGTTCGCGAGTTTCGGCCGTTCACAATCGGGCTACCTGATCGACGCGCCCGGCGGGCGGATCCTGATGGAAGCGGGGCCCGGCCTGATGCCTGCGCTCAAGAGCAACGCCGTCGCGCCCGACAGCTTCGACCTGGTGCTCATCAGCCATCTGCACGGCGATCATTTCGCCGGCCTGCCGTTCCTGATTCTCGACTACATGTGGGAGACGCCGCGCAAGCGGCTGCTGACCATTGCGGGCCCGCCCCGGCTCGAGCAGCGGACGTGGCTGCTGATGCGCACGATGTTTCCGCATTTCGAACTCGACAAAATAAAGCGCAAGCTGAAGTTCGTGGTGCTCGAACCGGGCAGCTCGACGCGGCTGGGCAAGTTCAAGGTGCGCGCGATCCGCAGTCCGCACACCAAGCCCGACATCTCGCTGTCGCTCAGAATCGACGGCGGCGGCAAGTCGATAGTTTTCTCGGGCGACACCGGATGGAACGATGAGCTGGTCGAGCTCAGCGCCGGCGCCGATCTGTTCCTGTGCGAATGCACCTACTACGAGAGCACGGAGCTGAACTTTCATCTCAACTACCCGCTGCTGGCGGCCAATCGCGACAAGTTCAAGGTGCGCCGAATGGTGCTGACGCATCTTGGGCGCGAAGTGCTGAGCCGCGCCGATGAGATCGTTCTTGAAATGGGCTATGACGGGATGAAGATCGAAATCTGAGCCCGCGCGCGCATCGTCGCAAATAAGGAAACTCGCCATGGGCATAGTACAGGGCAAGCGGGCGTTGATCGTCGGCGTCGCAAACGAAAAAAGCCTGGCGTGGTCGATAGCGCAGCGGCTGGCCGCCGAGGGCGCCGAGATCGCGCTGACCTACCAGGGCGAGATCCTGGAAAAGCGCGTCCGTCCGCTGGCGGCGCAAATCCAGGCCGACGTGATCGGCGAGCTCGATGTGACCGACGACGCGCAAATCGCGTCCGTGTTTGCGGCGCTCAAGAAAAAATGGAACGGGCTGGACCTGCTCGTGCATGCGGTCGCGTTTGCCGAGCGTGAAGATCTCCGCGATCGATTTCTGACGGTCAGCCGCGCCAATTTTGCGAAGTCGATGGAAATCAGCGCCTACTCGCTGGTCGCGCTCGCCCGCGCCGCGGAACCGCTGATGGAAGCGCGCGGCGGCGGATCGATCCTGACGCTCAGCTACCTCGGCGCGGTCCGTGCGATCCCCAATTACAACATGATGGGTGTGGCCAAGGCGGCCTTGGAGGCCTGCGTGCGCTATCTGTCGGTCGATCTGGGGGCCGGGAATATACGAGTCAACGCGCTCAGCGCCGGGCCCGCGCGCACGCTCTCGTCGTCGGCGATTCGCGACTTCCATACGATGGCGCACGAGGTCGAGGCGCGCGCGCCGCTGCGGCGCGCGATGAAGATCGAGGAAGTCGGCAAGATGGCGACTGCGGTGCTGAGCGATTTTTCCAGCGGCGTCACGGGCCAGACGCTTTACGTGGACGTGGGCTACAATATCGTCGGCGTCTAGCGGCAAGGAGTATCGCGATGCCAATCGTCACCGCCCCGCAGCTATCGGACAACTACGCGTACCTGGTGATCGACGACGGCAGCAAGCAATGCGCGGCGGTCGATTGCGCCGAGCCCGACAAGCTGATCGCGGCGGCGAAATCGCACGGCGCTACAATCGTCGCAGTGCTGACCACGCACTGGCACGGCGATCATTGCGGCGGCAACAGCGGCATCGCGTCCAAAGTGCAGGGACTCAAAGTGTACGGCGCGAGCGCGGAAGGCGGAAGGATTCCGGCGTTGACAAATCCGGTCGCCGACGGCGACCTGATTCGAATCGGCGCGCTCGAAGGCCGCGTGATCGGAATTCCGGCGCATACCAACGGACACGTCGCCTACTATTTTCCAACGCTCGGCGCGGTGTTCACCGGAGACACGATGTTTGTGGGCGGATGCGGCCGCGTGTTCGAGGGGAAGGCATCGATGATGGTGGCGGCGCTCAAAAAACTCGCGACGCTGCCCGACGCGACCCGGGTTTATTGCGGCCACGAGTACACCGAAAAAAATCTACGCTTTGCGCTGACGCTGGAGCCGGGGAACCAGGCGCTGGAAAAGAAGCACCAGTGGAGCCTGAAAACGCGCGCGGAAAACCAGTTCACGGTGCCATCCACCATCGGCGACGAGAAGCAGACCAATCCATTTCTGCGTACCGACAGCCCCGAGCTGCGGGCGAATCTGAAACAGCGCGATCCGTCGGTGGACGACGATCCGATCGCGATTTTTGCCAAGCTCCGCGAACTCAAGGACCATTTCTAGCAGGAGTTGGCCCGTGCGCCCTTGCCTGAACAAAAGAGCAACGGCCAGAGCTGAAACTTCGGTTTGCTGCTAGAACGGTTTCGTCACGGCCAGCATCAGGATCGCGATCAACAGCAGGCTCACCATCCCGTGGATGACGCGATACTCGCGACGCGTTGACTGGCTCGGATTTTCCTCGAGGAACATGATCCGGCGGTAAAACCGCACGTGATAAAAGAGCAGCACCGCGACCAGCGCCAGCTTCACGTGGAACCATCCCTGCCGCAACACCGGCGGATTTGTCAGGATCAGCAGAAGTCCAAGAAAGATCGTGATTGCTGCCCCGAGGTTGGTTGTGGCCTCGAACAATCCGCGCGCCACGCCGAGGAAGCGTTCCTTGGGCAGTCCGACTTCTTCGGGCACGCGCGCCAGCAGGCTGGCGATCATCAGCAGCCCGCCCAGCCAGAAAACGACGCCGAAGATATGCAGTGCGATAAGGCAGCCGCGAAGCGCGTTCATGGTATTCCCCCCGTTGCGTCAGGATGCGTGAGCATCGATTCGGTTGGTGGTCGCGAGCGCGAGCATAACGACAACGGCGCCGCCGAGGTAGGGCGCCGCCGGTCCCAGCAGTTGATACGCCAGGCCGCCCGCGATCGGGCCGCAGATGCGCGCGAGCGACATGGCAGACTGATTCACGCCCATCACTTCACCCTGCAAATCGCGGTCGGTGTTGCGCGAGATTAGGCTGGCGATCGACGGGCTTGCGAAACCGTAACCTACGGAGACCGCCGCCAGCATCGCGAGCAACGCGCCGTGCGATGAAATCGAGCCCATCGGTGCCAACCCGACGATCATCGCCAGCAGTCCGATTTTCAGCAGCCGCGCCTCGCCGAATCGGCCCACGATTTTTCCCAGCAGATAGCCCTGCGCCAGCGCCTGCATCAGGCCGGAGAAGGCGAGCAATACGCCGATGCCGAACGCGCCGTAACCGTAAACCGCGGGCACCATCAGCGCAAACGTCGCTTCGAGCGCGGACAGCGAGAACGTCAGCAGAAATGCAATCGCGAACATCCGCGCCAGCCGATGGCGGAGCAACTGGCGCGGGATTGCCAGCAGCGGCGCGATGAAGTGGGAGAGGTCCAGCGGCGTGGAGCGATCGGCATGATGCGACTCGGGCAGTCTGGCCGCGGCGAAGATGAAATTCGCCAGCGTCAGCGCGCTGGCAAAGAACACCGGCGCCCGCAAACTCGATTGCCCCATGATTCCGCCGAGCGCCGGCCCCAGCACGAAGCCGAGTCCGAACGCCGCACCGATGAGTCCCATGCCCTTGGCGCGATGCTCGTCGTCGGTGGTGTCGGCGATGTAGGCCTGCGCGGTCGAAATCGTTGCGGCGCATGCGCCGTGCATCGCGCGCGACGCGAGCAGCCAGAAAAACGTTCCGGCAAATCCGTAGATCAAGTAGCCGATCGATGAGCCGAGCAGTCCCAGCAGGAGGATCGGCCGGCGTCCGATGCGATCGGAGATTCGGCCCAGGATCGGCGCAAACACGAACTGCGTCAGCGAATAGATCGAAAGCAGCAACCCCACTCCGACCGCGCCGACGCCCATCTTGTGCGCGAACATCGGCAGGAACGGAATGACGATGCCGAAGCCGAGCAGGTCGATGAAGACGGTCAGAAAAAGTATCAGCCGCGAGGCCGCGGCCGGCTCGGCGCTGGCGGGCGCTTGCTTGACTGGTTCGATACTTGGCATTGATTGAAGTACGCCGGTTGAAGAGAATCCTACGCCAGCCGTGCAGTCAAGCAAATCGACCGGAATCGATACGAGGGCTTACCGATGGCGATTTCCTATCAGGGAGAACTGAAGCGCAAAAAAGTCAGCGCCGATGAGGCGGCGGCGCGAGTCAAATCCGGCGATTGGGTCGAGTACGGATTCGGACTCGGGCAGCCGGACTTGTTCGATCGCGCGCTGGCCGAACGAGTGCGCAAGCTCAAGCGCGTAAAGATCCGCGGATGCCTTGCGATGCGCCCTCGCGCGGCGGCCGAGGCTGATCCCGAACAACGTCATCTCGTTTACCTGTCGTGGTATTTTTCGGGACTGGAACGAAAGATGTACGACCGCGGCCTGGCCCATCATATACCGATGAACTTCGGCGAGGCGCCCGACACCTATCGCCGCCTCATCGACGTGGACGTCGCGGTGTTGAAGACGGCGCCGATGGACGAGCACGGATTTTTCAACTTCGGCCCGTCGGTCACGTATCACAAGGCGATCAGCGAAAGAGCCAGGACCATGATCGTCGAGACCGACGCGAGCATGCCTTACGTTTTCGGAATCGAAAACGCGGTGCATATAAATGATGTCGAGTTCGTGCTGGACGCCGGCGCATCCGCGATGCCAGAGCTGAAGTATCCCGCCGCGAATGCGGTCGATCAGAAAGTCGCGCAACTGATCGCGCCGGAAATTTCCAGCGGCGCCTGCATCCAGATTGGGATCGGCGCGATGCCCAACGCGGTCTGCGAGCTGCTGGCGGCGGCGCCGATCAAGGATCTCGGCATTCACACCGAAATGTTCGTCGATTCGCTCGTCTCGCTTTACCAGGCCGGCAAGGTGACCGGCGCGCACAAAGCGACCAACCGCTACCAGATGGCGTACACCTTCGCGGCGGGTTCGAAACGGATGTACGACTTTCTCGATCGCAACGCCGCATGCTTTGCGGGTTCGGTCGATTACACCAACCTGCCGCATCGCATAATGCTCAACGACTGCGTCATCTCGATCTGCAACGCGGCGCAAATCGATCTCACCGGACAGGCGTGCTCCGAGTCGGCCGGAATCCGGCAGATAAGCGGCACCGGAGGACAACTGCAATTCGTGCGCGGCGCGCGCGACTCGCGCGGGGGCAAATCATTTCTATGCCTCGCCTCGACCCACGAGCGCGCGGGCCGGCGCGCCAGCCGAATCGTCGCGCGAATCGACGACTCCAACATCGTGACGACGCCGCGCAGCGACGTGATGTACGTGGTGACCGAGTATGGAATGGTCAACCTGAAAGGCAAATCGGTTCCGGAGCGCGCGCGCGCGTTGATCTCGATCGCGCATCCTGATTTCCGCGAAGAACTGGAACTTAAGGCTCGCGAGTATCGGCTGATCCCGCGCGTTGTTTTCTGATATTCGCGGACAGTTCAGCGCGGCGGCGTTTCGTGGTCGTCGTCGTCGGCGAATTTGTACACCAGTTCATCGGGGCGCGCGTAGCCAAGCTCGCGGCGAATCAGGCGTTCGATATAGCGGTCGTCGGAACGAAGTTTCGCAATGCGGATTCTGAACGCGGCGTTGTCCGCTGCCAGTTGATTGCGCCGCTTCTCCAACGCGGCGCGATGGCTCTGGAGGGCGACCAGATCGCGCGGCCCCTGCCTGCCGAGCACGGCGCTCAACAGCAGCATCACGAGAACCCCGCCGAAGATTAGGCTGAGCCACTCGCGGCGCAGTAGAAAGCTTAACCGCCTCATGCGCCCAATCGTAATTCAAGCGGCGGTCCGAGTTCAAGGGATCTAATTTTGAACGACATTCTAAAGACCCGAAAGAGACCGGTTCGGTTGCACTCTTTCGACTTTAAAATTTCTTTATAAATCGCCTTGCGGCTCTTGATTTTAGAATAACATGTTTCTATAATCGGCTCGAATCGATGAGGGATGAACCCTCATCTATAAGAAAGGGTGCTTGTCCAGCAGCAGCCTAGGAAGAGGAGGTACCTATGCCAGTGAGGAAGAAGATACGGGCCAAAAAGGCCACCAAGTCCAAACCGATGCGAAAGAGCAAAATGGCAAAGAAGAAAGCCGCCAAAAAGACCAAAAAGAAGTAACCACTTAACGAGTTTACCTTCGGGCCAATACCCCGAAGGCTGGCTAAGGCTGCCAGGATTGCTGCTGGATTAAGCCGAGGCTGAAAGGCCTCGCAACACGGGAGAGCCCCCTCGAAAGAGGGGGCTCTTTCCTTATCCGGCGCTTGCTTGCGGGCGCTCGCGTTCAACATGATAGGGTTCGATCGCCGCGAAGTTGCGCAAGCCTTATGTCTGCGTTGGCAAAAGATTTTGACGCGATAATCGTTGGCGCGCTCGCGCCCAAGTGGTTCTCCACCGCTGGCGGCAATTCGATTCCCGCCGCGCAGATGCTGACACCGCGCGCGGCTTTTCCGTCGTTCAAATTCGCGCGCCTGATGGCGGCAGCGTCGCGGGCCGCATAATTCGGCAGACTCCAGTGGACGACGTCGAACTCGGCCGCTTCCCCGCGCAATGCGAGCGCCCCGAGCCGGTCAAGTTCGCGTGGCCGATCGTGCTGCTGCCCGAACTTTTCGCTACGCCGCGGCATCTTGCGCTGGTGTTCGGTTATCTCGCGTCGATCGGATGGGAAGTATTCGTTCCGGATTTGCGGGCTGTGGTCGGCAAAGGCTCGACGCCTCCGCTGGGGAAACTTCGCTTCAATGATTTGGCCGCGCTGGCCGGCGAAGCGATCGACGGGATTGGCCGCGATGCAATCGTGGTCGGTCACGGCGTCGGGGGATTGGTCGCGCTCAAGCTCAGCGCGCATCGCCGAGTGAAGGCCGCGGTCGCATACGCGCCGCTGGCGCCGGGCTTTCGCACGCCGCTGGCGGGCGGCCTCGCGAATCGGCTGGCGATGATGTGGCGGCTGCCGATCAAGCCGCCGCGCGGCAGGATATTGTTTGAGTTGATTGCCGATGCCGATCCTTTCACTCGCGACGGTTTGATAAATGCGATGGCGCCGGACTCGGGTGCGATCGCCGCCGATGTGATGGCCGGCGCGATCGAGTTTGCGGCGGCGGACAAAGCCGCGCCGCGCCTGATTGTAGCGGGCGACTCGGACATCTTTGCGCCGCTGGCGCGGACCGCGCAGTTTGCGGAGTCGATCGGCGCGAAGCTGGCGACGATCGCCGGCCGCGGGCATTGGCTGATTGGCGGACGCGCGCTCGAACGCGCGATCAACGAGACGCAGCGATTCCTGGTGCGCGCGCTCGGCCAGGATTTGCTGCTGCTCTATCCCGAAGAATGGAAAAACGATCCGGACGATTAGCATGCGGTTGAAAAAGCGGGAGAATGGAAAGCAGGTGAATAACCGATGGCAAATGAAAACGCGCAAAAGAATCTGATCGTCGAGGAAGAAGCCGGGCTGGTCACGATTACGATGAATCGTCCCGAGAAGCGCAACGCGCTCTCGACCGCGATGATGACGGAACTGACCGCCGAGCTTCGCGCGATCGGCAAACGGGCCGACCTGCGCGCGGTGATAATCGCGGGCAACGGACCCGCATTCTCGGCCGGCCACGACCTCGGCGAACTGAAGGGGCGCGACCTTGCATTCTACCGGTACGAATTCGATCTGTGCGCGCAACTGATGCAAACGATTCAGGCGACTCCGCAGCCGGTGATCGCGCGCGTGCATGGGATCGCCACCGCCGCGGGATGCCAGCTTGCGGCGACGTGCGATCTCGTGGTCGCGGGCGAGAGCGCGAGTTTCGCCACGCCGGGCGTGAGGATTGGACTGTTCTGCTCGACGCCGATGGTTGCGCTGACGCGCGCGGTCGGACGAAAGCATGCGATGGAAATGCTGCTGACAGGACAGCCCGTCAATGCGCGCACGGCGGCCGAGTGGGGACTCGCGAACCGGGTGGTGTCCGATGCGGAACTGATCGCCCAGACGCGTAAGCTGGCGATGCAGATCGTCGAGGCGAGCCCGCTCGTGATTGGAATTGGCAAGCAGGCGTTCTACGCGCAGATCGATCTCGATACGGCCAACGCGTACGAGTACACGAAGGAAGTGATGAGTCAGAATGCGATGGCGCCGGACGCGCAGGAAGGGATCGCGGCGTTTCTGGAGAAGCGCAAACCGGTGTGGTGCGGCAAGTGAAGCGGGGCTGGTGATGTGATGTTGCCATTCTGAGCGACGGGTAGATTGTGCGGGAAGCGGCAATTCATACCACCGGTTGTGATCCAGTGAGGCTATGCCACAAAGGCTAGCTTTGTTCCGTCAAAAATATTTTCTGCCGCGCGTCGTCCGCCGCCCAAGTCATTCCCGCGGCGATGAAGTCGAGTCCGATGATCCCGGGCAACCGCGCGCGGCCCGGATGCGCTCGAGCGAATCAAGGGCGCGGAACAGATTGCGCTTTACGGTTCGTTCGAAGCGGACGATTTTATCCACATCCGAATCGCCCGGCAGGGTAAAGGCGTCGAGTCCGCTGCGCCGGAGCTTGCGAGCCGTGCGCCGGCGGACGCCGTAGTGATCATAACCCATCGTGGCGAGGAGCGATTCGGTGGGTGTCTCAGTAGCGGCATCGCGGCGGCAAGCGTCCTCATCGAGCCAGGATTCGCGGCATTCGTAGCGCAGCAATCGCCGGATCCGCCAGCAGCATGCGGCGACCTCGTCCACCAGGATGCGCTCGCGGGCGGACTCGGGTTGGAACTCTTCGAGCAAAGCGTCGAGGATCGAATTGAATTCCTCGGCGCGAGCGGGGCCGTCGAGTTCGGGGTTGACGACGTCGCAGGCGAAGAAACCGTGCTTGAGCGCGTTGAGACGGACGACGGCCTTGCCCTCGGGCGTGCGCGGGCCGGTGGATTTCATCGCGTTGGCACGGCGCGCCGCAAGCGGGCGCGGCGAAAGCGCGGGCAGGCTGAACTAGGGCATCCCTGAGCAGGGGCTGGGATTTTGAAACGGGGCGACCGAGCTGACATCGGATTCGGGGTCCCTCGGCTCCGCTCGGGATGACGGAAATGGACGCTTGCGGAAATGCACGAAGGATGGAAGCGGCCAGTGGCGGCCGCGCTTGAGCCTCAGGACGTGCCGCCGTTGCCAGATCGGACGCCACAATCGACGCTCAGAGCAGGATACCAGCTGCTCAAATTGCGTGTAATTCCGGGCGGAAAAGTGAGAAAACCTCGATGAGCAGAACGGGAGGGTTCAGTCAAATATGCATATAGCTTGCGGCTGTTCTCTCGACACTCTATAAATTAGGGCATGGGAGAAAGCGGAGACGTACAAACGGGGTTTCTTTTCGCCTCTCCGAGCTTCCTTTCAGGAATTGCTCGACTCTTCGATCTATTTTGCCAATTGGATTTTTACAACGTGAGCCGGACTCCTGAGCAGGCCGATGCACGCGCCACATATTCTGATTGGCGAATTACGGGCCAAGACCTTCGCGACGCGTTTTGGGCGTATGATACTGATAGAGAAACGAGGCAGCGCAACTTGTTTGACAGTAAGGTCGCGTAGCAATCGTGGCTGACCCTGATGAGGTTCAGCCTGCTCCTGCCGCGGTACCCAAAACCGCAGCCATCGGTTTCCGTGCACAACTCGATTTTTTCTCCGGTCCGCTGCCCCCGCCCGAAGTTCTAAGACGGTACAACGAAATATTCCTTGGCTGCGCTGAACGAATTGTCGGCATGGCCGAGGCTCAAGCGCACCATCGCCAATATCTGGAAAAAACGGTCATCGATTCTAATGTCGCTAGTCAAAAAGCGGGTATGCGATATGGCTTTATTCTGTGCTCGATTGCGTTGATCGGAGGTCTAGGATTGTTGGCTCTAGACAAAAGCATAGCCGGATTCACAGTCTTGTTAGCCGATCTGGCTTCGTTTGCAGCGACTACAATTTATCTGCGCTGGAGTCAGCAACGTGAACGCGCGAAAAAGTCGGAGCCGATACCGCCCGCGCCCGCGCACGAATAATCGATGTCTTAATTTCCCGCCCTCGGTGTCTTAATTCAGACAGTACTCGCGAGATAGGTCGTATTGATCGCCGGGGTGGCGGTTGTTAAAGTCGCACATGGCGCATCTGAATAGACGGACTGCGTATAAAAACTGAAGGCCGATCTGAGCCCGCGGGAAATCCGCGGGCTCTTTTTTTATTTTTCACCCAAGGAGGGTCAATCAATGGCGTATCAGGAGCTCCGCGAAGCACTTACTTACGACGACGTACTCTTGCTCCCGCAGTCGTCCGACCTGCTGCCGGCGAATTGCGACGTCTCGACCGCGCTGACGCCCAAAATCCGCCTGCGCATCCCGCTGGTATCGAGCCCGATGGACACCGTCACCGAATCGCGCACCGCGATCGCAATCGCGCAAATGGGCGGGATCGGCTTTGTGCATCGCAACCTCTCGATCGAAGAGCAGGCCGCCGAGATCGAGACCGTCAAGAAATATGAAAGCGGAATGATCGTCGATCCGATCACCGTCAGTCCCGAGCAGAAAATCGGCGAGGCGGTGGCGGTGATGGAACGCTACCGGATTTCCGGGCTGCCGGTGGTCTCGGACGGCCGCCTGGTCGGAATTCTGACCAATCGCGATCTGCGCTTCGAACGCCGCCTGGACAAGCAGGTGCGCGACGTGATGACCAGCAAAGTGATCACGGCGCGTCCGGGTATCGACCTCGAACACGCCAAGGAACTGCTGCAGGCGCATCGGATCGAGAAGCTGCCGCTGGTCGATGATCAGAATCGGCTGCGGGGGCTGATCACCGTCAAGGACATGGACAAGGCGATCCGGCATCCCCACGCGAGCAAGGATCAGATGGGGCGGCTGCGAGTCGGCGCGGCGGTCGGAGTCGGTCCGGAGCGCGAGGCGCGGGTGGCCGCGCTGCGGCGCGCGGGCGTCGATGTCATCTGTATCGACACGGCCCATGGGCATACCCGCAACGTGATCGACGCGATCAAGGCGACCAAGCGCGAATGGCCCGAGGTCGAAGTCGTGGCCGGAAATGTCGCGACCGGCGAGGGCGCCAAGGCGCTGTGCGACGCCGGCGCGGACGCGTTGCGGGTCGGGATGGGGCCGGGATCGATCTGCACGACGCGGGTGGTGTCGGGAGTCGGGGTGCCGCAGATCACGGCGATAATGGACACGATCGCGATTGCCGAGCCGCGCAACATTCCAGTGATAGCAGACGGCGGAATCCGGTTCTCGGGCGATATCACCAAGGCGATTGCGGCGGGCGCGACCAGCGTGATGATCGGCTCGCTGTTCGCGGGCACCGAGGAAAGCCCCGGCGAGACGATTCTCTATCAGGGGCGCACGTACAAACTTTATCGCGGAATGGGATCGATTGGCGCGATGAATGAGCGCACCGGAGACCGCTACGGGCAGCTCGCCGTGACCGAGGGCAAGCACGTGCCCGAAGGAATCGAGGGGCGCGTACCGCATCGAGGGTCGCTGGCGTCGAATATCGAGCAACTGGTGGGCGGGTTGCAATCCGGGATGGGTTACCTGGGCGCGGCGAACCTGGCGGAGCTGCGCAAGCGGGCGCGCTTCGTCAAGGTCAGCGACGCCGGAATGCGCGAGAGCCACGTGCATGACGTGTTTATCACCAAGGAAGCGCCGAACTACCGGCAGTAGCAGGCAGGGGTGAGCATCGGCAGCGCGGAAATCAATTGAATGTGAAACCCACCGTGGGTTTCACACTTCCTTCGGCAGGGGCTGCGGCCCCTGCACCCGCAGTGAGAAGACGCGAAAATCTGCGCAGCGCATCTTTTCGCGACTACGCGATGGAAGAACCGCGGGCGCGGCCACTGCCAACGGCCTAATACTGCGCTGCCGTCGCCACGGCTAAGTTTTCCCAGCGCGTGCGGCCTTGATACTCGAACATGCGGGCGCGGCGTGTCAGAATCTTCGCCGTCAAGGCGCGCGGCGCGACGGTCACGATGACAGAAAAAAAGCGACTGAGGGTGGGCGTCCTGTTTGGAGGACGCTCGAGCGAGCATGAAATTTCGCTGCGCTCCGCGCTGACCGTCATGTCGGCGATGGATCCGGCGCGGTACGAGATTGTTCCAATCGGGATTGGCCGCGACGGGCGCTGGTATCTCGAGCGCAACGCGCTCAAGCTGCTCGCCGAAAAGACGCCGCATCTTGCCGCGCTCGGCGCCGGCGGCATGCAGGTGACGCTGCTGCCGCATCCGGAGGGACAATCTCTCGTCGCGACGCAGGCAGACGGCGCGCGCGGCGCCACGGCGCGCGCATCAGATGCGATTTCGGGCGCGCTCGACGTGATGTTCCCGGTGTTGCACGGCACCTACGGCGAGGACGGCACGGTGCAGGGGCTGTTCGAGCTGGCGGGACTCGCATACGTGGGAGCGGGCGTGCTCGGCTCGGCGATCGGGATGGACAAGGACGCGCAAAAGCGCCTGCTGCGCGACGCCGGCGTCGCGGTGGTGAAATATTTCGCGATCGATCGCGCCGACTACCGCGACACTCCGGCGCTTGGGGCGCGGCTGGCGCGCAAACTTGGCTATCCCGTGTTCGTCAAGCCCAACGCGCTGGGATCGTCGATCGGAATCAGCAAGGTGAAGCGCGCCGCCGATCTGAACGCCGCGCTCGACGACGCTTTCCAATACGATCGCAAGGCGCTGATCGAGGCCGCGTGCGAAGGCCGCGAGTTGGAGTGCGCGGTGCTTGGCAACGATCGTCCCGAAGCGTCGGTACCCGGCGAAGTCCTGGTCAAGGGCGCGCATGAGTTTTATGACTACGAGTCGAAGTACGTCGATCCCGACGGCTCGGCGATAAAAATTCCCGCCGAGTTGCCGCCCGCCAAGGCAAGCAAGCTGCGCGCGATGGCGGTGGCGGCGTTCAAGGCGCTGTCGATCCGCGGGATGGCGCGGGTCGATTTTCTCGCCAGCCGCGATTTGCGCGAGATCTACGTGAACGAGGTGAATACCATCCCCGGCTTCACCGCCATCAGCATGTATCCGAAGCTGTGGGAGGCGTCGGGCTTGCCGTTGCCCAAGCTTATCGATCGGCTGATCGAGCTTGCGCTCGACGAGCATCGCGAGCGCGCCTCGCTCAAGATCACGTATCATCCCAAGGCTCCTGCCAAGTCTCCGGCAAAGCCCCGCGCCTGAGCCGATCAGATGGCGACGGGGCGGCTACTGATTGCGACTACCAACCCGGCGAAACTTGATGAGTACCGGTTGATCCTGCGCGGCATCGGCATCGATCTCGAACTGGTGTCGCTCGCCGAGCTCGGGATTTCCGAGACTCCCGAGGAGACGGGAGCGACTTTCATCGAGAACGCGTTGATCAAGGCGCGGTTCTACTTCCAGCGCGCGCGAATTGCGACGCTGGCCGACGACGGCGGACTCGAGATCGACGCGCTGGGCGGAGAACCCGGCGTCCGGTCGCATCGATGGCTCGGCGCGGGCGGCGATGATTCGGATCAGGCGCTGGCCGGCGAAGTTATCCGCCGGATGAAGGGCGTCGAGGCCGGGCGGCGGACGGCGCGAATTCGCGCCGCGATCGCGCTGATACACGAGGATGGCGGCGCGATCCGCGAGCAGACGGCCGAGGGCGCAATCGAGGGTGTGATCGCCGAGCGCGCGTATCCCAAAATTCGCGCGGGATTTCCGTATCGCGCGGTACTGGTTATTGCCGGGCGCAACTGTTATTTGGGCGAACTCGGCGATGAGGAAGAGGCGCAAATCAGCCAGCGGCGGATTGCGCTGTCCAAGTTGCGCGACGAGCTGGAGCGGATAGCGGCAGGCGGCGCAGCCCAACTATTATGATCGAGGAACGCGGGTTAAGATCGCCCAAGCAAAAGGTGAAGCTCAAGCGCAAGGGCAAGGTCGTCGTGCTGCATCTGGCAGCGCGGTTCCCGTTCGCGGGGGTGATCTGGCAACTGGTTCATCACTTGCTGGGACTCAGCCAGCTGGGTCTCGACGTTTACTACATCGAGGATCATCGCGCTTACGTGTACGATCCGACGATCGAAAGCACCACCACCGATCCGTCGCGCAACCTGAAGGTCTTGGGCGGCGTGCTCGAGCGCTTCGGCTTCGGCGAGCGGTGGGCTTTCCTGGACTCGGTGAAAGAGCAATACGTCGGGATGTCGCGCGAGCGATGCATGGAGCTGTTTCGCGACGCCGACGCGATAATCAATCTGTGCGGCGCCACCGAGCCGCGTCAGGAGCACGAGCGCAGCCGCTGCCTGGTGTACCTCGAGAGCGACCCGGGCGTGATGCAGCTCGAGCTCAAGCGCAAGATTCCGACCACGGTGGCGTTTGCCAAATCGCACAAATTGTTCTTCACCTATTGCTACAATATCGGCGCGCCCGACTGCCTGCTGCCCACCGCCGGCCTCGATTGGCATCCGACCCGTCCGCCGGTGGATCTCGAACAGTGGCATCCGGGCGTCGGCGCGGCCGAGCCGGCTGCGTTCACGACCGTCGGCACGTGGCAGAACAGCGGCAGCGACATGGAAATCGCGGGTGAGACCTACTACTGGTCCAAACATCTGAATTTTCGCAAGGTGCTCGAGGTCGCGGCGCGCGCGAATCAGCCCATCGAGATCGCCACCAACCTGACCGGCGGCGCCGACTACGAACGCGCGATCGCCGGAGGATTCAGCCTCACGCCGGCGGTGCCGATGTCGCTCGATATCGACGCTTATCGCGAGTACATCAGCCGGTCGCGCGGTGAGTTCACGGTCGCGAAGGACATCTACGTGAGGCCGCGCACCGGATGGTTCAGCGATCGCACGGTTTGCTACCTGGCGGCGGGACGTCCGGTCGTCACGCAGCGGACCGGGTTCGAAAAGTTCATTCCCACCGGCGCGGGGCTGCTCGGGTTCGACACGCCGGACGAGGCGGTCGATGCGATCGGGGAAATCAACGCCGACTATCCGCGCCATGCCCGTGCCGCGCGCGAGATAGCGGTGGAGTATTTCGACGCGGTGAAACTGCTCGACGAAGTCGCGGTGGCCGCGGGGATCTGAACGATGGCTCCGACACCGCTTCAGACGATGCTGGGATTGACCGCGGTGCACCGCGATTTGCGCGGCTTGGTCGAGAGCGTGCTGGTGCTGGCAGGATTGCTGGGCGCCTTCGCCGTGCGCCGGCGCAAGCGCGCGGTGACCGCGACGACGTTCCTGCTGCTGGCGGGCAGCGTTCTGATCGACGCAGGTTCGCGCTTCGTCCCCAACCAGACCATCGGCGATAAAATTGCCGTCGCGGCCTTCGTACTGTTCCTGTTCGGCGCGATCCGGCTGGTGCTCGAAGGCGCCGACGCGGTGACGCGCCGCGGCAAGGTCCACTTCTCGACCATCGGCAAGGACCTGCTGATGCTGGTGCTGTGGTTCGCGGTTCTGATGGTGGTGCTGTACACCGACTTTGGCGTGCAGCCGCTCTCGATCCTGACCACCACGACGGTGTTCGCGGCGGTGCTGGGCTTCGCGCTGCAGGAGACGCTGGGCAACATCTTCAGCGGCCTGTCGCTGTCGATGGGGCATCCGTTCGAGCCGGGCGACTGGATCCGCAGCGGCCAGCATGTCGGGCGGGTCAAGGGAATCGCATGGCGTGCGACGACGATCGTAACGCGCGCCAACGAGCGGCTCGAGATTCCCAACTCCGTGATTGCCAAGGATGTGCTGTTCAACTACACCACCGGCGCCGTGCGCGACGAAATCACGGTCGGCATCAGCTACGGCGTGCCGCCCAATCGCGTGCGCGAAGTCGTGCTCACCCTGCTGCGCGACGTGTCGCAAGTGCTGCGCGAGCCGCCGCCCGAGGTGCTGGCGTGGGAGTATGGCGATTTCTCGGTGCAATACCGGATCAGATACTGGATCGGGGACTACGGCGTGCAGGAATACGTGCGCGATCGCGTCGCGTCGAGCCTGTGGTACGCGCTCAGGCGCCATTCGATCGAGATTCCGTTCCCGACCCGCACCGTCCATGTGCGCGACGCGCGCCAGGACGAAGAAGACAGAGCCGACGCAGGCTTCGAGCGGGAACTGATGGCCGACTTGCGCCACGTCGATTTTTTGCGCGGCCTGAACGACGACGAGCTTCGCTTGCTGTTGCCGACCGTCGCGGTGCGCCAGTTCGGCGCGGGCGAGATGCTGATGCGCGCCGGCGAACAAGGTGACTCGATGTTCATCGTGCGCAGGGGAACGGCCGAAGTTTTCGCCAATACCGCCGACGGCCAAACGCGCCACCTGGCCAACTATAGCCGCGGGGATTTCACCGGCGAGATGGCGCTGATGACGGGCGACCCGCGCAGCGCAAGTGTGCGCGCGATCACCGACCTGGAAGTGATCGAGATGGACCGCGAGGGATTCACGCGGCTGTTCAAGGAGCATCCCGAAGCGGCGGCCGGCATCGGCGATATTATCGCCGCACGAAACCGGGACCGTCTGGAAAAGCTCTCATCGGGCGCGACGATGGACGGCAAGGGCGGGCCGCATCGATGGTTGCTGGCCAAAATGCGCGAGCTGTTCGACTTCTGAGCGTCTGATCATCTCTGGCGTCAGGCGATTGAGGCCAGCGCGACTTGCAGCTCGCGGAGATTTCGCGACGGCACCAGCGCGTTCACCTCGCGCGCGTATTGTTTGATCGCGCTGTCGCCCGTGCCCCAGCGCGCAGGATCTTCCGGATTCAGCCAGACCACGGCGCGGCATGCGCGCACGATCTCGCGGACCAGGTCGGCGCGCGCGGGCAACCGGTTGTTGCGGCCGTCGCCCATTATCACGACGATCGCGCCGCGCGTCAGCAATCCGGTTCGGCGCTCCCAAAGCTCGCCGAGCACGCGGCCGAAATCCGAGCGCGCGTACAGGTCGAGCGCGGGCGTCATCACCAGGTGTCCGTCCTCGAAGTCCGCCTCGGCCAGATGGTCCACGTATACGAAACTGCTGACGCGGCGGAAGCATCCGCGCGCCCCCGCCATCAATTCGAGCATCAACTGCGCCGCGTAGCGGACCGAACCCGAGATGTCGGCCAGGATTACGAGATCGACGTGGCGCGGACGCCGCGCGCGGAACTTGAGATCGATTAGCGCACCGCCGCGTTGCAGCGCCGCGCGAATCGTGCGGCGGAAGTCGATTCTGCCGGTCCGCGCCAGTCGCAGCCGCCGTCCCAGCCGAATCCGGAAGCGTCGAATCAGCGGCGCGAGCGCGTCGCGCGCCTCGTCGTAGTCGAGGTCGGAGAATTTGTCGAACGCCGTCCGCTCGATCGCGCGGATGCGCGCAACCCGCGTCGCGTCGATGCCGGGCGTCGGCGATTCCTGAAACGACTGGGCCTCGCCGCGCTCCTGGCGGCCGCGCATCCGATCGGAAAGGCGCTCGGCGTCTTTGCCCTGTTCCGCGTCTTTTCCCTTTTCAGTGTCTTGGCCGCGCGCCGCCGCGGTTTTCTTTGCAGGCTTCGCTTCTGACGGCAGTGAAAGCGATTTCTCGTCGCGAGGGCTCGCGAGCGCGGCGTCGCGCGGTGACGGCTGCTCGCCGGGACGGCCGCGGCCGCTGGCAGCCGAGACCTGCTCGCCGCGATGGTCGGGATGCTCGCCGCGATTTGCCCGTGGCGCGGCGAAAAAACGGTTGAACGATTCGTCGAAGATCGCGCGGTCGGCTTCGTCTTTGATCAACGCCGCCGCCAGCGCCTCGTGCATCGGCGCGCGCTCGAGCCCGACGGCGGCGACCGCGTTCATCGCATCGATCGATTCCGCGACCGAGATTCTGACGCCGGCGGCTCGCAGCGCGGCGATGAAGCTGACGAGCTGATCGCGAAGCCGGGCCATCTAGCAACCCCGCGGATTCATCGCCGGCGCGGCGCGAGCGCCGAGGCTTTCGACTCGACTTTGATGCGATCGTCCTCGTGCTTGAGCAGCACGCCCAGCGCGGTGCGCACCGCGTCGGTGTCCAGTTCGCGCACGCCCAGGCGCACGAGCGCGCGCGCCCAGTCCAGGGTCTCCGCAATCGAGGGGGGCTTGCGCAGTCCGAGTTTGCGAATCGCGCCGACAAAACGCGCCGCCTCGGCCGCCAGCTTCGCGTCGAGCTCGGGCACCTTGAGCTCGATGATTTTTCGCTCCTGCTCGGCGCCGGGAAAGTCGATGAACAAATGCAGGCATCGGCGCCGCAGCGCCTCCGACAGTTCGCGCGCGCGATTCGAGGTCAAAATTACCGCCGGCCGTTCGTGGGCTTTCAAGGTTCCCAGTTCGGGCACGCTTACCTGGAAGTCGGAAAGCAATTCCAGCAGAAAGGCCTCGAACTCCTCGTCGGCTTTGTCGATCTCGTCGATCAACAGCACCACCCGGCTCGGCGCGGTGATCGCCTTGAGCAGCGGACGCTCGAGCAGGTAATCGCGCGAGAAGATGTGCTCGCTCAGTTCCTCCCATCGCAGCCCCTGCTGCTCGCCGGCCTGCATGCGCAAAAGTTGTTTCTGATAGTTCCATTCGTAGAGCGCGCGCGCCTCGTCGAGACCCTCGTAACATTGAAGCCGGATGAGTTCGGTGTGGAGAATTTCCGCCAGCACCTTGGCGACTTCGGTCTTGCCCGCGCCGGCGGGACCCTCTATCAGGAGCGGCTTTTCGAGCGCGAGCGCCAGGAAGATCGCCGTCTCGACGCGCTCGTTGGTGACGTAGAGGGCGCGCCTGAGGCCGTCGGAGATCTGTTCGCGCGTCAACATCACCTTCAATTTCCCTCGACTCCGCGCCGGCTGCGCCTCGGGGCGCCTACGGCGCTGCGCTCGGAAGCGCCCACTTCGTATCTTCGCCTGCCTTCAGCGCCGATTGATCTTCGGCGCGCGGCGGCGCTCCAGAAAAATCCGCGCGCGATGCTTGAGCCCGTCGCGCTCGTCGCGCGGCGCCGCGCGCATCTCTTCGGTGCAGGCCGCCAGCTCCACGCACAGCCGCTCGACGTCAACTCCGCCGCGCGCGGGCTTGAGGTCGTCGAGCGCGAGCATCGCCTGCGACATCAGGTTGATCGAGGCCTGCCGGGTGCCGCGTTCGAAGCGCAGATGGAGTGCGGCGGCGATCTGATTGAACGCCACGAAGAGCGCCTTCAGATCATTGTCGTCGCCGGCCGCGTGCGACGCCGTCTCGAACATCTCGGCCGCCTCGAAATAGGCGCCCCGATTGAAAGCCGCGATCGCATCGGCAAACGACGGCGGTGGGGAATAGTCACTCACTGGGACCTGGCAAACTACAACTGCTCTTTTTCCTCGACCGCGCGATACTCGGCCTCGCCCAGCGCCTGCGCCTTGCGCGTGCCGTAACGGTCGTAAAGATCGAACAGGCTCGACTTATGCGGCCGCACTTTGCCCAGCGGGCACTTCTGCCATTCGTCGAGCGACTCGTCGCAATAGCCCATGCGATTCTCGCCGCACTTGGGCTGCAGGAAAACGGCGATTTCCGGCAGCACGCGCTTGATTTCCGCGCGCATCATCGCGACCATCCGGCGGATTTCCCACTGCGCGCGCACGCACAGCCGCAGATCGCAGATGTGCAGCATCTCTGCGAAATTCACCATCACGTGAAAATTCGTCGGCGCGGCGTTGGGCAGCACGAAGCGCGCATCCTCGGCGGGAATCCCGGCCTTCAGCGCCTTGGCGTAGAGCTCGGAGGTCTTTGAAAGCAAAGCGGAGAATTCACTCTCCAGCCCCGCGCGCGACCACGAATCCGGCAGCACGAAGGCGAGCTTGTCCTGCTTGAATTTCACGTAGCGCTGACTCTGCTGCTCGAAGCTGATTCCGATCCGATGGCGGACGAACTGATGCGACAGCGAGCGCGAGACGTTGGCGATTGCGAACCAGAAAACGATTTGTTCCAGCGGAGAAGCGTGGCCGGTCTTCAGCCGCTCGGTGATGAACTCGCGAATCTTGTCGTGGGTAATTTTCTCGGATTTGATCTTTTCCCAGACTTCGATTGGCGTGTCGGAGGAATAGCAGGTGCGAAACGCCGCGTAGAGTTTTTCGAGCGGCTGCTGGGCGTAGTCGATCAACTTAACTTGCATTATCGCCTGATTTTCCACGCGATCCTCACGCCTCCCGCAAATAGCCGGGCGCTTGACGCCCCCACTGCTTTCTAATCTTATTCCAACTCGTGATGCGTCTGCATCAGGGGCATCCGCGCTCAATCCACAACACGTTTTGATTGTGTTAGCCGCGTCAAACTGCGAGGTTACCTGTTAAGAGCTGCCATGCCTGCCGTTTCGATAATCGACGCCGTCTATCGGCACCTCCTGAAGCGATTCCTGTTCGCCCAAGATGCCGAGCGTGCGCATCGGATGACGCTGCGGATGCTTGCGGCGATGCCGGCTTTTGGGCCGCCGCGGGACAAACCCGAGCTCGGAATCAAGCTATGGGGAATCGATTTCCCAAACCCGATTGGGCTGGCGGCCGGGATGGACAAGGACGCCGTCGCGATCCGCGGATGGGAGACGCTCGGCTTCGGCTTTGCGGAGTTGGGAACGATTACGCCGCGGCCACAGGCGGGAAATGAAATACCGCGGATATGGCGGGTGCCCGAACGTCGCGCGCTCATCAACCGGCTGGGGTTTCCCAGCGAAGGGATGGAGGCGGTCGCACCGCGAATCGAGCGGATTCGCAAGGCCGGGATTTCGATTCCTCTCGCGCTCAACTTCGGGCCGAACAGCGACACGCCGCCCGAAGGGATTGCCGCCGACTACATCGCCCTGCTGGCGCGGCTTGGGAGGCTAGCCGATTTCATCGTCGTCAACGTGAGCTCGCCGAATACGCCCGGGCTGCGCGACTGGCAATCGCCGGAGAAGATGCGCGAGCTTTTCGCGGCGGTGGGCGAACATGCCGGCGAGTCGGCACGCGGGAGGCCGGTGCTGCTGAAAATCTCGCCCGACCTGGAACGCAACGAGATGTTTCGAATCTGCGACACCGCGCTCGCGCTGGGCTTGGACGGAATCGTCGCGGGCAACACGACTGTCGCGCGCGCGGCGGTCGGCGTCCCGTCGCCGCACCCGGGCGGACTCAGCGGCCCTCCGATCCTGATTCGCGCGCGCGAGTTGATCCGCGACATCTATACGCACACCCGCGGGCAAATCCCGATTATCGGCGTCGGAGGAATCGCCAGCGCCGAGGATGCGTGGCTGCACATCCGCGCCGGCGCCTCGCTGGTCGAGGTTTACACCGGGCTCGTCTACGAGGGCCCGGGCCTGGTCGTCAGAATCAAATCGGGACTGGCAGACTTGCTTCGTCGCGGCGGATTTCGTTCTATTGGCGAGGCGGTCGGAATCGACAGATAGGTCCGCGTGCGGCGGAGGCGATTTGAATCAGGAAAAAACTGCCCGCGCCGAGGGCAAAACGGAGTTGATCGTCGATGCGCGATGGCTGCGCGAGCATCGCGACGGCGCCGGTCTGATCCTTGTCGATACGCGACCGGTCAAGGAATTCCACGCCGGGCATCTAAGCGGCGCGCGACACTTCGATCCGTTCGCGTTTCATCATACCGATACGTCCGCGCGCGGCATCGCGGAGTTCGGCGCACAACTTCAGTGGATATTTTCGGCGCTCGGAATCAGCGGCCGCGAGACCGTCGTGTTTTACGAGAATGAATCCGGAATGCGCGCGGCGCGAGGCCAGTGGGCGCTCGAATACGCGGGGCATCCCAAGGCCCGAATGCTCGACGGCGGACTCAAGGCGGCGGCCGGTGAAACGTTGACAACCATGGTTGACAAGTTCGCCGCCACGGACTTCAGCCTCAGTCCGCGCGCGGAAATTCTCGCGACATACGCACATCTGCTCGAGCAAATCGGGCGTCCCGGCGTGCAAATCTTCGACGTTCGCAGCGATGAGGAATACTTCGGCGAACGCGTGCGCGCGAAACACGGCGGCGCGATTGCGGGCGCGTTCCATCAGGACTGGACCGCAGCGCTCGGCGCCGATGGAACCGTGAAATCGCCCGCCGAGCTGCGCGTGCAGTTCGAAGCTCTCGGCCTCGATCCCGCCGCCGAGATAGTGACCTACTGCCAGGGCGGATACCGCGCCGCGCATGCCTATATCGCGCTCAAGATTGCGGGCTATCCGAAGGTGAGAAACTATCTAGGGTCGTGGGCGGAATGGGGAAACCGCGACGACCTGCCGATTGAGCATCCACGGCGCAAATAGCGGGATGCGTCGATGCGCCCGATCCTGATTCTCGCCGGCTTCGAGCCGTTTCGCGGCGAGCGCATCAATCCGTCGTGGGAAATTGCCAGGCGGCTCGACGGCGAGGTGATCGGCGGGCTGCGGATAAAGTCGGTGCGCGTGCCGGTTGGATGCGCCAAGGCGGCGCGGCGAATTACCGGCGCGATCGCGCGCTACCGGCCTCGCGCGCTGATCGGACTGGGCGAGGCGGGCGGCAGGCCGGCGATCTCACTGGAAAGGATCGCAATCAATCTTGCCGACGAACGCGGCCGGCTGGCCAAAAGCGGAGACCCGGGATTCACGCCGGTCGTTCGCGGCGGGCCCGACGCGTACTTCTCGCGATTGCCGTTGCGCGCGATCATCGGCGAACTGGATCGCAAGGATATTCCCGCGAGCGTTTCGCTGACGGCCGGTGCGTATGCGTGCAACGCGCTGATGTATGCGGCGCTGCACAGTCTGCGGCGCGAGCCCGGCGTCCCGGTCGGATTCATCCATCTGCCGTACGAGGCGCGCCAGGCCCGGCGGCATCGCAACCTGCCCAGCATGGCGCTTGCGACGATGGAGAGCGCGGTGCGCATCGCAATCGCCGCGACCGCGCGCTCGATCGGGTGACTTGCGGCGGCGCGCCTACTTGATTGCGACCGCGTTGGGGGGCGAGGCGATGCCGCCCTCCAGATTCATCGGCGCCGACACCAGCATGAATTCGTAACGCTTGTCGGCGGCGCAATCCGCCGCCAGTGCCTCCAGGTCGAACTGCTCGCCTATAGGCAGGCCGAGCAGGCATAGCGTGCGGTAATGCAGCGCGCCCTCGTTCGAGAAATCCCACGGCCATGGCTCGACGGCGGGACAATCCGTGCCGACCGCGGCGAGCCGATGATCCCAGAACCATTCGACCATCGCGCTGCTGTCTTCGATGCCGCAGGCCTTGAGCGCGCCGAGCGGCGCCATCGCGGCCTTGTGCTGCGGCGACGCGGCCAGGTAGGCCTGCATCCAGCCGGTGCGAATCAGCAGAATCGTGCCCGGCTTCAGCTCGACGCCATCGGCGACGGCGGTCTCTTTCAAATCGTCGAGGCTGTACTTTTCCGAGGTGAGCGGATCGATCGTGCGGCCATGCGAGATGCGGTAGCGAAAGGCGTCGAGCAGGACGGCGCGGCCGACAAACTTGTTGGCCCATTTGTGGATACTCAGGCGCCCGCCCGGCCCATCTTTGATCTCGCTGGATTTCACTCCGTTGTAGAACGCCTTGTAGCGCGGACTGCCGACATGGGCCAGCCCGTCCCACTGGCTTCCCTCCTGCGTGTTGTAGCTGTCGAGCGAGTCGTCGAAACCGAGCAGGCCGAAGCTCTCGAAGCTCATGATGTTGTGCCTGGCGGGAGGCCGGGCGAACAGGGGCGGGTTGGCGTAATTGATTTTGGTATCGAGCCGGAAGACGCTGCCCTTGCGCACCAGGCGCGCCGCGTCGATTACGCCTTCGGGGGTCAGGAAATTCAGGCATCCGAGTTCATCGTCGTCGCCAAACACGCCCCACGAGGATTCTTTGGGCTTGCCGGGTTTGATCGGGAGTTCGGAGAAGCGTGGAACTTTGTTCAGATCGATCTTGGCCATCGCATCAACTCCTTGGCGGAAATTGCGGTCATTCAAGGCGTCCATACACCGTCGCGAGGGGTAAAGAGAAGATGCGGACTTCGGACACCGGAACCTCGAGCAGGTTTCGGACTTCCCGTCGGTCAAGAGAATCGGCTGGCGCATCGCGAAACCTTTCGGTTCGATGCGGCGCATCATTTATGATATTCAAAATACTATTGGTGTATTTTGGACCGGACCGCCGGAAAGAGGCTCGCATGGCGACAGAGCAAGACATCCTGCTATCGACGCGATCTGCGGTGGCGAGGCGAACTGCGCTTAAGAACATCGTCCGGCTGATTCCGGCGGTTGTGATTATCGCGGCGACGCTTAATGTGCTGTCGTGCGGAAGCTCTGGACTGCTGTCGCCGGTCAGCGGTAGTTCCAGCCCCTCTCCGACGTCGACCAAAACGCCGACGGGGTCGCTCGCGTTCGTGACCAACTACAACGACGGCAAGGTGTCGTCGTTCACCCGCAACATCACGACCGGCGCGCTCAAGCATACCGGGCAGGTGAGTGCGGGCGCGATAAAAGGGCCGCTAGGGGTAGTCGCGTCGCCCAGCGGCAGCTTTCTGTACGTCGCGAATATCGGCGACGACAATATCTACGAGTACTCGATCGATTCGACCAACGGCACGCTGAAACCGCTGCCCACGCCCTCGATCCTTAACGGCGCCGGGAGCGGACCACATCAAATTGCGGTCAACCCGGCCGGAACTTTTTTGTTCGTGACAGGATTCGCGAACGGCACGATCACGACCTATGCAATCGACGCCACTACCGGCCAGCTCACGCAGCAAAGCAAGGTGATCGGACTCGTGAACCCATTGGGAATCACGGTGGATTCAACTGGCTCATTCGTTTACGTCGCGGACAACAAGGCCGGGTTGGTCTATTCGTTCGGAATCAACGGCGGCGGCGCGCTCGGCCAGATAGGATCGCCGGTTTATGATCTCAACGCACCGGGCGGCACCCCGGGCTTCATCGCGATCGATCCCGCCGGCACGTATATATACGTCACGGATCTCAATGCCGGCGTGCTGTCGGTTTTGGGAGTCAGCGGAGGTGGGTTGTTGTTCGGCTCGCTGATGCCGTCAATCGTGACGAACAACATGCCGATCGGAATAGGATATGCCGCCGCGGCGAGCGCCGATTTCGTTTTCACCGCGAATCAGGGCACCGCGACGATGTGGTCGTTCCAGGTTCCGGCTCCAGGCTTTCCCTCGCCGCCGGTCCAGTTCGGAACTGGCGACTTAAGTGCGCCGACCGGGCTGGTTGTCGATCCGCAGAATCTGTTTCTTTACACCACCAATCAAAACGCAGGAACGGTAAGCCAGTTCTCGCTGAGTTCCACGTGTTTAGCCGCCGGGGCTCCGTGTTTTAAACGCTCGGTGGCGACCGAGAGTCCGGCCAAAGCCAACAGCGGTCCGTTCGGGATCACGCTGGCGCAGTAACGCGGGATGGACGCCGGTCCCTGCACTTGGGGGAGAGGAAGCGGCGCGGACTCGCCCGCAACAACAGAACCCTCACCCGCGCCAGGGGCGCGGCCGTGTGTCTGTGACACCTCCCATAGTAACGGGCGAGGCGGGTTTTTCACTGGTCTCCCCCACGGGGGGAGAAGTCGCGCGGAACGCAACATCCTAGCTTGATCAGGATTGGGGGATGGGCTTGGGGATGGCCGCGGTGGCGGATGCGGCGGCGGCTTTGGCGGCGATCGACGCGGCTTTCGCTTGCGCTTTCTGCTGAGCCGCCTTCTGGCGCAACTGCAGGAGCATCGCGCGCAGCTTGCCGGGATTGACCGGCTTCTTGAACAGCGCGCCCTCGAGACCGCGCAGGCGCGAGCGCTTGAGCACGTGATCCTTGTCGTAGTAGTAGGCGGTCATGAGGATTACCGGCAACTGCGGCATCTCTTCCTTGACCTTGAGATAGAAATCGTAGCCGTCCATCTCGGGCATCACGACGTCGGAGATAATCGCGTCGAGCTTGACGTTGCGCAGGATTCCAAAGGCGGCCGACGGCAGCGTGGCGCAATGGACGACGCATTTTTCGGCGCGCAGCAGGTCGGCCAGCGAATTGACGACGGCGCTATCGTCGTCGAGCACCAGCACCGACATCCCTCTGAGCGGAGATTCTTCGGTGAGATGGGGCGCGTCATCGGGGCGGGTCTGTCCCTTGGCATCCTCGCGCGGGGCAAGATCGGCCATCCGCTTGCCGGCCAGGTAGTCGCGGGTCTCGTACTGGCCCTTGCGGGTCATCTCGTCGAGGCGGCGGACGATGGCCTGCACGCGTTCGATGGAATTTCGAATCGAGTTGAGGCGCTCGTTCTCGACGATTTTTTCGGACTCGGTGAGCCGCAGCTCGAGGCATTGCGAGAGCAGATCGAGATTGTTGGTGATCGATTCGAGCGGATTGTTGATCTCGTGGGCGAGGCTGACCGCGATTTCGCCGGCGGTTGCGAGTTGCTGCGCGCGGCGCAGGCGGCGAATGTCGCGGGCGAAGCCGATGGTACCGACTTCGCGGCCGTCGGCGTCGTAGATGAGCGCGCCGGAGATCATGACCGGGATGAGTTCGCCGGCCTTGTTGCGGAACTCGGTCTCGAAGCCGGCGATTCGGCCCGCGTCGGTGGACTCGCGCAGCGCCTTCATCACGCGGCGCGCTTCTTCGATCGACGGATAGATGCGGGTGCAGTTCTGGCCGATGATCTCGTCGGAGCCGTAGCCGAGGCTGCTGCGCGCGCCCTCGTTGTAATAGGTCACGGTGCCGTCTCGATCGACGGCGATTATGATGTCCGGCGAGCTCTCGATGAGACGCTGGAAATATTTTTGATCGAGCGGCAACTTACTTGATTCCTTGATGAATTGAGCCGGGCCGGATTATTTCGCGGCGCGCAGCCGGAATTTAGGCATCGACACTTCATCGCTGAGCTTTTCGAACGTCACCTCGACCGGCATCCCGCACTTGATGTCGTGGGGCTTGACGCCGAGCAGGTTCGACACGAATTTGCATCCCTCCTCGAGCTCGACGACGACGACGGCGTAGGGAACCTGGCCGGCGAAGCCCGGGTGATAGACCTGATGCATGATATTGAAGCTGAAGATTTCACCGCGTCCGCTGACCGGGACCCATCGCGAGGCGGTCGAGTTGCAGTGGGAGCAAAGCTCGTGGGCGGGGAAGCGAAGCCGCCCGCAATCGTCGCATTTTTGGACCATCAGGCGTCCGGCGCGCGCGCCGTCGAAAAACTCGCGCATCTCGGGGGTGATTGCGGGAATGGGTTTGGTGAATTCTGGCATCGCAATTTTGCTTATATATGGTTTAGACGAATCGGCGTTTGGAACGGTTGAAACACGCTGCGTCGCAGCACAGGCAGCAACAGCGCGATCCGCGGCTGATGTTATGGCTGCGATCCCAGTACGAGGGTGGAATGTGTGGCAAGGATACCGCCGTTGCCGGAAACGAGTCCAACGTCGTGCTTTGCCACCTGGCGCCGCCCCCCGTCACCACGCATCTGCACGATCGCCTCTCCGACCGGAGTCATCCCCCACATATAGAAGGAGCTGAGCTGACCGCCGCCGGTATTGACGGGGAGCGAGCCGCCGGGACCGATGGCGCCGCCGGCAACGAATGGGCCGCCCTCGCCTTTTTTGCAAAAGCCGTAATCCTCGAGCGTGACCAGCACGGTGAAAGTATAGCAGTCGTAGAGTTCGCAGAAATTGACGTCGGCGACCTTGATTCCCGCCATCTTGAACGCGGTGTCTTTGGCGATCGGCGCGCCGGAGAGCAGCGTTTCGAGCGGATCGCGGCCGGGATGACCCTGCCCCATCCCTAATATGTAAACGGGCGGGCGCTTCAAATTCTTCGCGCGCTCGGCCGAGGTTACGATAACCGCCAGACCGCCGTTGGAAACCAGGCAGCAATCGTACAGATGGAACGGCTCAACCACCCATCGCGAGGCATGATAATCGGCGATCGACATGGGAGTGTCGTAAAACTGAGCTGCGGGATTCAGGTTGGCCCACTTGCGCTCGGACACCGCGACCGCGCCGAGATGATCGTTGGTGGTGCCGTAGCAATGCATGTGGCGCTGGGCGACGAAGGCATACTGGGCGTTGACGCCGAACAGGCCGTAGTGCGCGTCGAGACCCTGGGCGAAGCCGTAGAAAGCAGCCGAGCCGCCACCATCGCCCTTGTTGGGCGAGGGCGGACGCAGGGGAGCGTCGGCGAATACGCACGCGACGACCTCGGCCATGCCGGCGTCGATGGCCTGCGCGGCGTGCATGATCATCGCGGCGCCGGTCGCGCCGCCGAGGTTCATCGTCGCGGTCAGGCGCAAATCGCCCAGGCCCATCGCATGCTGGAGCGACGACGAAGCCATCGGATTGTTCAACCAGGTGATTCCGGGGTTGACGAGCAGGCCGTCGAGGTCGGCGCGCTTGAGGCCGGCATCGTCGAGGGCGAGATTGACGGCCTCGGCAGCGAAGCCGATCGGTCCGGGATGATCGAAGTTTTTGCCCATCCGGGTCTGGCCGAGCCCGGCGATAGCGCATTTAGCTCTTAAAGACATAGCGCCTAGTCTCTTACGCTCTTTTGCGGAGGTCATCCAGTGGGCAGGGGTGACCTCTGGCAGGGCTGAGCCCTGCACCCAGTATTAAGGCCGCCCGCCGTT